>CAYVDZ010000773.1:0-367 GCA_964450575.1 uncultured Opitutus sp. | reverse complement strand
CCCCGATTCGGATCACGTGGCACGATGGCGGATTGCGGCCGGCGGCACCGCCGGAGCTCGGCAGGTTTCCGCTGCCCGGTCGTGGGGTGCTTTTCATCGGTGAGAAAGGGGTGATTCAATGCGATGGTGCGGGTGGCGCACCGCGGATATTTCCGGAAGCGCTGCGGGCGAGCATCGTCAAACCCGAGGCGGTGCTAAAACGGGTCGCCGGTCACCATCGGGATTGGATCGATGCGTGCAAAGGCGGGGACGCGGCGAGCAGCAACTTCGAGTATGGCGCCCGGCTGACGGAGATCGCGCTGGTCGGTGTAGTGGCGCAGCGGATGCGCAAGCCTGTCGTATGGGACGCCCTAAACCTCCGAGTCAC
>CAYVDZ010000772.1:0-3061 GCA_964450575.1 uncultured Opitutus sp. | reverse complement strand
TTCACGGGGCGCTACCGGTCCGGTTGGGATCAGCTGCGCACCGATCGTCACGCGCGTCAGCAACAACTCGGCATCGTCAGCCCCGACTGGCCACTCTCGCAACGGGATGAAGGAGCCCGCGCTTGGGACGTGTTAACCGACGCGCAGAAAACCGATCTCGATTACCGCATGGCCGTCTACGCCGCGCAGGTGCAGCGGATGGATTGGAACATTGGACGCCTCGTCGCCACCTTGCGCGAACAGGGAAAACTCGAGACTACACTGCTCATTTTTCTCTCGGATAACGGCGGTTGCGCCGAGCCCTACACGGATCTTGGCGGCCAGCCGCAGGCCCGGATCAACGATCCGGACTTTGCGGGTAATGTTTCATACGGCACCGGTTGGGCCAACGCCTCCAATACTCCATTTCGCAAATTCAAGTCGATGCTCCACGAAGGCGGCATCTCCACCCCGCTCATTGTCCACTGGCCGGCCGGGTTGAAAACCAAACCCGGCGCCGTCGTCTCCACGCCCGGTTATCTGACCGACATCATGCCCACCGCGCTGGAGGTCAGTGGTGCGAGCTACCCGGCGCAGCGTAATGGAAAACCAACGACACGGCTGGAAGGCCGCAGCCTCATTCCGATCCTGACCGCGTCGTCGAATCCAACGGCCGCGCCACGCTCATTTTATTGGGAGCAATATGGTTTCAAAGCCGTCCGCACGGGCGATCTGAAGGCGGTGTTTTCACCGCCCCAGATGTATGACCGCCGGGGCAGCGGCCAATGGGAGCTCTACGATCTCGCGCTGGATCGCACCGAGCTCCGCGATCTCGCCGCTGAGCGTCCTGCTGATTTGAAGAAACTCATTGCGCAATGGGATGCGTGGGCGGCCCGCGCGCAGGTCCTTCCGCTGCCACCTGCTCCGGCCGCCAAAAAGGCCGGCGCGACCAAGAACGTCAAAATCAGCCGCTGACCGTACTGGTAAACCCATTACGGCCGGCGGGACGCTCGTTCCGTGAGCACGCGATGGACCAGCTCACCGAGCCCGTGGATCGTAACGGGTTTCAGTAGCATATCATGAATGCCCAAGGCCCGTACCTTCTCCCAGGTGAGGGTCGCGCTGTAACCTGTGGTAAGAATGATCAGCAGATCCGGATGAAGCCGTAGCAGCTGTTCCGCCAGGTCCGTGCCGTTCATCCCCGGCATCGTGAGATCAGTGATGACGAGATCGTAGTTCTTTGCGCCTGAGCGCACCGCCGTCAACGCATCGGCCGGCACCGTGTACGAATCGACTTTATAACCGAGGCGCTCCAAGGCGATTCTCCCCATGAGCGCGAGAGTCGCTTCATCATCCACAAAGAGAATTTGCTGCCCCTGACCTCGCGGCGTCTCACTGGGAGCCGCAACGGCCTCCGCGATCTCTCCCGGCTGGGCAGGAAGATAAACCTGAAAGCGGGTTCCTTGACCGGGCTGGCTGGCCACCGTGATCACGCCATCGTGATTCTTTACAATCCCATGCACGACCGCGAGCCCCAGGCCCGTGCCTTCACCGGCCTTCTTGGTGGTGAAAAATGGATCGAAAATTCGGCTCAGCGTCCCGGAATCCATCCCGTGACCGGTGTCGCTTAATAGTTAGGAGCATATACGCGCCGATCCGCAGTCCGGGGTTGAGCGCCACCAGATCCGCATCGGCATGGATACTTTCAAGTGTGACCCCCAAACGGCCGGGACGATCCTTCATCGCATGAGACGCATTGGTCGCAAGATTCATCACGAGTTGGTGAATCTGGGTGGGGTCGGCCAGCACCATCGGGCCCCGGCGCACCAGGGATGTATCAAATTGAATCGTCGTCGGAATCGTCGCCCGAAGCAATCGCAGCGCTTCGTCAAGGATCGGCCAGAGCTGGATGAGCTTGCGTTGCTGTTCCTTCGCCCGGTTCTGAATCTCTCCATGCCATACCCCGCCGCGACCGATCGTGGCCCACAGCTCGCGAAAGAACTCCGACGAATGATGCGAGGAGTTGATGATCCGGTGATCCTGTCCCAACAGCTCCGCCCGTGGATATTTTGAAATCGCGCAAAACTTATTGTTCACATAGGTGATCCGGCCTTGGGGATCGGTGATCGCCACAATCGCGTGCTCATCGAGCGCCGCTTTGAGGTCCAACTCCCCTTTCGCTGACGCCCGCATTTTTTCGTTCCGTCACGTCTCGAATCAGACCCATCAGATTCCCATCCGGCATCATGGTCTCGATGACTTCCCCCCCAAATACCGACCCGTCCTTGCGCCGGAACTGCCACTCTTGATGGTATTCCGATTGGGACTGGATCACCGGCAACGTCGCGTCGTTTCGGGCTCCTTCGGTTTGCACCACAATATTCGAGACATGTAGTCCGATTATTTCCGTGCGGGGCGGTTTTTTGTGTTACCTATCTCTCCGGTTCATACCGCGAGAAGAGCAGCTCTAATGACTTCCAGCCGTCCGGCCAAAGCTGTTTCAGCATTCGATTGTGATAGTCGAAACTGATCAAAAATCCCATCACCACTGTGACTACACTCAATGCTACGATAGCGATCATAGCCGACCGTTTCCACCGTCGCCTACTCGCCATCCGCTCAACTACTAGTGCTCCCACCGCGGCAAGCAAAGCCAGGGTGGGAGTAAAATCCGCCATATATCGTGGAGTGGCGAGAAAGTATGCTAATGTGACACTGGACATCCCGAGGAAGCACAAGCCCACCGCCCCAATGATGCTGCGGACTTCTGACGCCTCGCCTCTTTCACGATCCTTGGTGGCAAACGGCAATACGAGCGCGAGCCAAAGAAACGGTAGTGTTAAAGCGATGCCACAAACCGGCTCGTTCCACTCGCCTAGATATCCGCGCGGTCCATCCCGCTTCGCAGTCCCTGATATGAAAGGAAAGACCTCCGTCCATCCCGGCTGTTGAAAGTAATAAATTTTGAGGTTGTGCGGAATGTAACGCGCACGGAAGTGCTCCGCTTTCGATTCGTATATGCTGGTTAATTGGTAGTTTTGACCGAATTCAAAAGGTTCCCCGAACCTCGCGTAGTTGTGGC
>CAYVDZ010000771.1:0-3072 GCA_964450575.1 uncultured Opitutus sp. | reverse complement strand
CGCTGGAGCCACGATTCCGGCGGGTTTGAAGTTGGATGGAGTGGATGTGCGGCCGGTGTTTGCCGGAAAGACTTTTGTTCGTCCGCAACCGCTTTTCTGGGCCTACCACAACGCCATCAATGAACAGCAAGTCGCGATGCGGGATGGTCCCTGGAAGTTACTCGCCAAACTGGACGGCGGAAACCTCCCGAAGGTCTCGAACGTCACGGAGAAAAACGTCTCGGCCCTCCGCCGCGCCTCGCTGACGGACTTCACGCTCTATAAAATCTCCGCTGATATCGGAGAAGCGCGGGATGTTTCCACCGAAGAGCCGGCGCGCCTCGCCACCCTGTCCGCCAAGCTCGAAGGGCTCTATCGGGAGCTGGTCCAGACCATGCACGTCTGGCCGGAAGTGGTGCCTCTTCCGACGTCCGGCAAAACCTCCAAAAAGAAATAAGGGCAACTCTCCGACCCCGAAAATTCGGATCGCGTGCGGAGTTCGTCACGTGGGCAAAAAATACCAGTCGGCGGCTGGCATTAGTGGACTAACTACTAACCGCCCCGAAATCACGCGAAGAGAGCAAACCTCTTGCCCTGAGTCGCGTTCTGGGTTGCATACTGCTGCTTGACTCAGTGGTCTCCACGTTTCCGCCCCGCCCCATGATTAAAGCCCAATCTGCTTTTGGTTTTTTGGCGTGGTTCGCAACCGCGGTAGCTCTGGCCTCCGGGGCCCGTAGCGACACCGGCTTTGTGCAAACAGTCTTGGAAGGCGCCCAAGTCACCCTCTCGGCCGAATTCGACGCCGGGATTGGCCCGTTCCATTTTCAGTGGAGCAAGGATGGCGTCACGGTACCCGATGCGAAAGGCCCGACGCTGCGTTTGCCCTCGATACGGATGAGCGATGCCGGGACGTATGTGGTCTACGTGTCCAACTCCGGTGGTACGGCCAATAGTCAACCCGCACGTCTCAGGGTGAAGCCGGAAAGTCCGGGACGGCTCTCAAACTTTTCCGTCATCGCCTCCGAGGAAACCCTGATCATGGGATTCGCCCTGACCGAAGGATCCGACTTCCGGGAGACGCCCTTCTTGTTACGTGCAGCCGGCCCGGCGCTGGAGCAATTCGGCATCTCGAATTTCAACCGTGACCCACAGCTTAAAGTCTACCGCCTGAACCAGCTCGCGGCGGAGAACGACAACTGGTCAGGCCCCCCGATTGCGGCGTCCGCAGCGTCCGCCCAGGCCTTTGAGTTTGCTCCCAGCAGCCTCGACGCCGCCGTGCTCCTCCCGCTCGTGGCAACCAGTTACACCGCCGTGGCCACCGCCGCCGAGGGCGGTGAAGGCTCGGCGCTGATCGAGCTCTTCGATCTAAGCACCGAGCGGGATCACCAGCGCCCCCGATTGGTCAACCTTTCCGCGCGCGTCTCCGCCAGGTTCAGAGGCGACACCGTGATCGCAGGATTTACGATTAGCGGAAGATCACCGGTGAAAATTCTCGCCCGCGCCATCGGTCCTAGCCTGACCCAGTTCGGCGTCGGCGACGCGCTCATTGACCCAAAGCTCCAGCTGTTTCGAGGTTCGACGTTGATTGGATCGAACGACGACTGGCGCGAGGGAGGCTCCCTTCTGATCGCCGATGCCGCGCGTGAAGCCGGAGCGTTTGCCTTGCCGTTCAATTCGCTCGATTCCGCCCTTATGGTCCTCCTGCCGCCCGGATCATATACATTGCAGCTGACGAGCATCACGAATCCAGGTGGTAGTGCGCTGATCGAACTCTACGAATTGCCTTAACGCCGACGGGCAAAGGTCCGAGAAACTAGGCGGATCTGCCCGTTGGCGGTGATTCTCAGTTCCAGAGATCGCGATCGACGTTGTTCCTGAAGAGGACAGCAAGGCCGGGGAGGATGGAGAGCCCAAGACACGTCCAAACCGGGTCGCTACAGCGGAAGCGGAACTGAAGTTGTGCGCCGGGCGATTCAACGACCCCGCCGCCGATGGGTGCTCCGGCGCGATGGATCGCACAATAGTTCAGATGAAGTCGGTGGGTTTAACGGAGGTGGCTTCGCGCTCGATCAGATGTTGCGTTTCTGCGCTACGGGGGGTCGTGGTGGAAATGAGTTCCCGGAGGCAGCCGTCCGGCCGGGAGCCTCCGGAAAGCATGTGAGCGCCAGCTCATAGGCGGATTCGTAATGGTTTTCCCTCTTCGCCATCTTTAAGTAGATTCGGCAGTTCTGATTAACCACGAATGACACCGGTGACACGGTTACAGCGAATTGCAGATCAAGGTGACTGCCAGCAATCCGTAGGTGAAGGGCCCGAAATGCAGCATGCCTTGGTAATCCGGGTCCATCGGTGAAATCTGTGGATCCAACTGCATTTTCTAGGTTGAGACCGTCACAGGGAATGGATTCAAAACGCCAACGAGACCACCCTTCAGCTGCATTGTTGGGCTTCCGCGCAAATCGAAGGGACGTCCTCCGAAAATCCGTCCGTACCGCACTTCTATCATTCGATATTTAAGCCGTAAATTTATTGAACGACGAATAATTATAGCCGTAATGAAATTAATTGGCTACCATCTCGCATTAGATTTGGCTCCAGACGATCCGTTGCCATAATCCAAGGTTAACGTTGGTCGCGCTTTCGCCCCGGTTCCGCCCAACGAGTTCTTGATCGAGAAATTTGATCAAAAGAGATTGTGGCGATGTCCGCGGACATCCGCCGTATTCCAAAACGCAGGAAGCCCGGCACTGTTCACCCCCGTGATGAAAACCCGTCCCCCTCAACCACGAACCGTTCTCATCGCCGTCACTGGACTCAGCCCGGCCGTTGTGACCGAAACCCTTTGGGCACTGGCCGCGGAAGCCGTTCCGATTATCCCCGACCACGTTGTCGTCCTCACCACGCGCACCGGCCGCGAGCGTCTGCTCCAACAGTTGCTCGCCCACCACCGCTGGTCTAACTTCCGAAAGGCGCTCGAACGCCGAATAGATCGGAGGTCCCGCCACTCGACGCCTGATGGCCTGCGTTTCGGCCCCGCTCAAGATCACATTCGCATCATCCCCACCGCCGGTCCCGATGCGCAGGACGCCGACG
>CAYVDZ010000770.1:0-3077 GCA_964450575.1 uncultured Opitutus sp. | reverse complement strand
CTCAAGGCACCTACAGCTTCCCCGAATAGTCCGTCGCGCCCCCCCCCTTTCCGGACTCCCATCCCCGAACTCCGATCTCCCAACTCCGAAATATGTCTTCCGCCTTCCTCCTCACTCTCACCGCCACCGGTTTCAGCGTCGCCGCCCTGCACGCCGCCATTCCCACGCACTGGCTTCCGTTCGTCATGATCGGCCGCGCCCGCGGTTGGTCGCGCCGCCAGACACTCGCCGCCGTCGCCCTCGCCGGTGGCGGCCATATCCTCGCGACCACCGTGCTCGGCATCGCGCTCGCGCGGTTCGGCTGGGAAATCAACGAGCGCTACGACGCCGCGTTTCACTGGGTCGTCGCCGGCCTGCTGGTCGGTCTTGGCGCGTGGCTCGCCTTCCGCGCCCCCCACGGCCGCGGCTGCGATCACTGCGAAGGCCGCAACCTTATTCCCAAGCCCACTGACCGCGCTGCGCTCTGGGGCCTTTTTCTCACCCTCACGCTTTCGCCCTGCGAACTCTTCCTGCCGGTCTATCTCACCGCTGCGCCTTACGGCTGGCCCGGCATCGTCTGGCTCAGCTCCGTCCTCGCCGTCGCAACGCTCGGCGGGATGCTCACGCTCACCTGGCTCACGCTCCACGGCACCGCGCGCGTCCGCTGGCGCTGGCTCGAGCGTTTCGACCAGCGCGCCATCGGCGGCCTGCTCGTCCTCCTCGGCATCGCGACCGTCGCTCTCCCTCACTGAGGCTCCACCCCCTCGTACATCGTAATTTCGAAATCGTAAATCCATGCCCATCCCCGTCACCGTCCTCACCGGCTTCCTCGGCGCTGGTAAAACCACGCTCCTCAATCGCATCCTCACCGAGCAGCACGGCAGGAAAATCGCCGTGATCGAAAACGAGTTCGGTGAGGTCGGAGTCGACAACCAACTCGTCATCCAAGCCGAAGAAGAGCTCTTCGAGATGAACAACGGCTGCATCTGCTGCACCGTCCGCGGCGACCTCATTCGCATCCTCAACCGACTCGCTAAACGCAAGGATCCGCTCGACGCCATTCTCATCGAGACCACCGGGCTCGCCGATCCCGGACCCGTCGCGCAAACGTTTTTCACCGACGGCGACATACGCGAACACTACAAACTCGACAGCATCGTCACGCTCGTCGACGCGAAGCACATCCACCAGCACCTCGACAACGCGCCGGAAGCGAAGGAGCAGATCGCGTTTGCGGACGTGATCCTGCTCAACAAAAGCGACCTCGTGCCGGTCGCCGATCTCGATGCGCTGGAGGCGCGGCTCAAACACATGAACGCCGCCGCAAAAATCCATCGCACGAGTAATGCGGACATTCCCATCGACCGCGTGCTCAACGTCGGTGGCTTCAACCTCGACCGCGCCATGGAAGTCGATCCACAGTTTCTCGAGCCCGAGTATCCGTTCGAGTGGGGAGGCGTTTTCGAGCTGAGCGCCGGCACCGCGGAACTCACGATGAACGAAGGCCCTGATCCGGAGATGGACCTTGCGCTCGTCCCGGTGAAAAGTCTGGCCGAGGCCGACGTGGCTGCCGCACGTGAAGCGGCCGTGCTCATCTTCTCTGATTGGGAGACCGTGCTGCAGCCTGGCGATGCGATCCTTCCCGGCGCCACGTTGCAGCGGTTGAAGTTTCCGTCGTTCCCCGCGCAGTTCCCCGTGAAGATCGCGCACGCTGGTCTCTACGCGCTCTTCACCCAACACCACCCGGAAGAGTTCAACACCGTGCTCCAACAAGCGGCCGGGGAGCTCGCGCCCACGTGGCAGCACGTTTTCAAGCCAGACCACGAACACGATGACGAAGTTACGTCGGTCGGCATAACCACGCCCGGCGAACTCGACGGCAAACGACTCAACGCTTGGATCAGCGAACTCCTGCGGACGAAGGGCAACGACATCTTCCGGATGAAGGGTGTGCTGAACGTGCGCGGCTCGACCAAACGCCTCGTCTTCCAAGGCGTGCACATGCTCTTTGACGCGAAGTTTGACCGCGAGTGGCAGCCGCTCGAAGCCCGCTCGAACGCGCTTATCTTTATCGGCCGAAATCTGGATCGCGAAGAGCTCAACGCAGATTTCCGCGCCTGCCTTGCGTAGTGCCGTGGCCCAGGCGCCGTCCAAAATTAAGACGACAGTTTCCGCTCACCTGAGTTCGCACTGGCTGGCGTTCTCGGTGCGTCGTTCGAGTCGGCTGATGACCGTCGATTTGAGTTCGTGCCACGCGATGCGCTGGTCCGCCTTTGCGCCGCGAGGCTCCATCAATCCGCAGATGCGCCCACTTCAGAGAGAGGTCTCGCTCAAGTTTGACCCGCCCGGAGTGACCGCATGTTGTTGGGGGATGATTTCACCTGGAACCAAATTGAATTTAGAATTCCCGGTTAAGGTCTGGAGCAAGGGTGAGGCCCGGGAGGCGCGCTTCGGCGAACTGTTAACCCGCCGCACCATCGTGTCCGTGTACATGAAAAATAACACCCCCAGCTGCGATCGGCAAAACGAGAGCCTGGTCGAGCACGCTGCGCGTTTCGCTGCCGCTGGTTATGATCTTATCGCGCTGAGTCGGGATACCTGCGGCTCGCATGGACGCTACGCCGCGGCGAAGTCCATTCCGTATCTGCTGGTGAGCGATCCCAAGGACCAGTTTGCCCTCGCCGCGGATTCCCTGGTCGCGAAGTCCATGTACGGTCGTTCCTATATAGGCCCGGCGCGGGCGGCGTTTGTGTTGGATCCGGATGGCACCGTCGTGGCCATCGCGGAAAAGGTCGACACGGTCGATCACGCGGGGCAGCTGCTCACCCTCATCGCCGGACTCCGGCCCTGAGTTGCCCCGCGGAAATACGGCTAAATTTCTACGCGTAACCCGTTCAGAACGGGCCGATCAAGAGACCCGGTTGTCCAGACGGTTGCAGCGTCACCGGCTTTTTTCTCCACTTCGCCTATGCAGTTTTACCCGGTAACCCGTTGGTGGCTTTCAGGTGCCGGGCGGGGCCTGTTGGCTGGGGAAGCGCCAACGGGGGGGCTGTACGGGGTCAGTCCGCTGAACGCTGAATTTGGCGTGAGACATGGCC
>CAYVDZ010000769.1:0-3079 GCA_964450575.1 uncultured Opitutus sp. | reverse complement strand
CGCCCGACCGGTACGCGCTGCGTATCAAACAACAGGATATCCGCGGCCATCAGCACGGGATAGGCAAACAGGCCGAAGTTGGGCGAGATACCGCGAGCGGTCTTGTCCTTGTAGCTGTGCGCGCGCTCCAGCAGCCCCATCGGCGTGAGCGTGCCGATCAGCCACATCAGTTCCGCCACTTGCGAAACATCGCTCTGGCGCCAGAAGACGCTGTGCTTCGGGTCCAGCCCGCAGGCCAGCCAGTCGAGGGCGACGCCAAGCGTATTCCGACGGCGCTCCGCGGGATCGAAGAGGGACGTCATCGAATGATAGTCGGCGACGAAATAGAAACATTCCCCGCGCGACTGCGCGTCGATCGCAGGCCGCATCGCGCCGAAATAATTGCCAATATGAAGCGTGCCGGAAGGCTGGATACCAGTGAGGGTGCGCATGTCGCGGAAATCGTGGTCTAACTCGAGATGAAGATGGGCCGGGGCCGGATGGGAAAAAGGGTGAGCACGCGTGCGAATACGCGGCCGGGCAAGCAGTTTCTTAGTCGCGGCGCGGGATGAACTTCATGGCCGCGTGGGCGTGCGCGATCGTGGCCGGCGGCAGGTAGCCGCTGAAGGCGATGGTGGGAGTGACGAGCGCCCGCTTCCCGAGGACGGACCCGGGATTCAAAACGGAGTTGCAGCCGACTTCCGCCTGTTCGCCCAGGATCGCACCGAACTTGCGCAATCCGGTTTCATAGCTTGCATCCGACGTCCGCACGACGATGGGCTGCTGGTCGAGGCGCAGGTTGGAGCAAATGACACCGGCGCCCAAGTGAGCCCGATTTCCCAGAACGGAATCACCCACGTAATTGAAGTGCGGCACCTGCACGTCATCCATCAGCAGGCAGTTTTTGAACTCGCAGGCGTTGCCCAGGACGCAGCCTTCTCCGACGATGACGTTACCGCGAAGGTAGACTCCGGGACGCAGCTCCGTGTTGGCTCCAATCCACGCCGGGCCAATGATCGTGGCGTAGGGCGGCAGCTTGACCGAGGGATGCAGCCAGACTTTCCCTTCGAGATGGACACCGGGCGGCACGGCGTCCGAACGGGAGGGTGCGTCGGCGACCCCGAGCAAAGCGGCGTTGATCTGCTTCAACCAATCCCAGGGCGGGACGTCAGAACGGAAATGCGGAGCGAACCGCGAGAGCGAGGAGGGCAGGGAAAAGAAGTCCGAAGCTTTCATGCAGGAGGGCGCAGGCGGGGCGGATGGTGGGTGGGGCGAGCTGGGAAACGCAACTGAAAGCCCGCAGTCACCTGAGGCGGAAAGTAGACGGAGAGAAAAGTCGTAGGAAAAGCTCCGCAATTGCACCTTGGCGCCGCATGCGACTCGACAAGCGTTCCGGGCACCTGATTGTTCCTTTCGCTTACTCGACAGACGCTCACTTGTTTACGCCGACATGGATGGAATCAGCCTAATTCAGGATCTCGCGATCGTCCTCCTCACGGCAGGAATCGCCGGTACGCTCTTTCGGCGCTGCGGGTTATCCGTCATCGTTGGTTATCTCGTGGCCGGGATCCTGATCGGGCCCTACACGCCTCCGTTTTCGTTCATTATCGACGTCGATCGGATTCAGACGCTGTCCCAAGTTGGATTGGTGTTCCTGATGTTCGGGATCGGGTTGGGGCTAAGTCTGAGCAAGCTGGGGCGGATGGGCTGGCCGACGCTGCTGGCCACCGGATTGGGTGCATTTCTGATGCTCAATCTGACGCAGTTGCTCGGCCTCGCCGTCGGGTGGTCCGTCAACCAATCGATGTTCATCGCCGGCATGGTCATGGTCTCCAGTTCCGCCGTAATCGCCAAGGTGGTGGGCGAACTGAATCTGACCCATGAACGGCCGGGCCAGATCGCGCTCGGCGTCACCGTCCTCGAGGACGTCGTGGCGGTGATCATGCTGACTGTACTTGGATCTCAAGTACGCGGCGGTGACGGAGACTCCGTGGGCAGCGTACTCACGGGCATGACCGCCTTCGTCACGCTGCTGGTCGGTGCGGGACTCTTGATGGTGCCACGATTGATGCGGCGATTGGAAGCGCGGGCAGATCCCGAGCTACAGACGATCATTGTCGCCGGCATGTTGTTTCTTCTGTCAGTGGCAGCGGTGAAAGCCGGCTATTCGCTGGCGCTCGGCGCGTTTCTCCTCGGTGCGATTGTGGCGGAAATACCGCAGAAGGTATCGGTCGAGAAAGCGTTCGGCGGCATGCGCGATGTCTTCAGCAGCGTGTTCTTCGTTTCCATCGGCATGATGATTGATCTCTCGCTGTTGCGAACGGTGTGGCCGCTCGTTCTCGGACTCGGGGTATTCGCACTGGTCGGGCGGGCGTTCGTCACCGGATTCGCGCTCATTCTCTGTGGCATCAAACCCCAGGAAGCCCGGCGCGCGGGATTGCTGTTGGGACCACTCGGTGAGTTCTCCTTCATCATCGCCCAGCTGGGCGTTTCCGCGGCGGTCCTGCCTGAGAGTTACTATCCGATGGCGGTGGGCGCCTCGATATTCACCGTGCTGATGGTGCCGATCATCAACCGCTACGCTGACCCGATTCTCCGGGTCGCCGATCGACTCGAGCCGTCGTGGTTGCATCGCGTCCTCGACGCCTATCACGGCTGGCTGGATCACGTCCGTTCCCAACCGACCACCTCCATCGCTTGGAAACTGGTTCGCGGACGCCTCGCGCAAACCGGTTTGGAGATGTTGTTTGTCACTGGCGTCATGCTGTTCTCGCGGCAGTTGCTCGATCTTCTCCTGGAGAACGCAACCGCCTTCGGCTTGGAGGCACGCACCGTCATTTACGTGTTCTGGAGCGTGATCTCGGTCATCGCGCTGGTGCCGCTCGTGGCCATCTGGAGAAACCTGGCGGCGATCGCCATGATCCTGGGCGAAAGCATCGGCAGCGAATCGCGCCTGCCCGCTCCTTTTGTCCGCAACACCCTTCTGAGTATCATCGCGGTTCTCCTCGGCTACTGGCTCTTTGTCATCGTGCCCACCGATCAACTTGGATTTTGGGGTTGGGGGGTAATCGCGGCCGCCGGCACGGTCGTGGTGGCGGTG
>CAYVDZ010000768.1:0-3080 GCA_964450575.1 uncultured Opitutus sp. | reverse complement strand
CGATACAATTTGCAGAACCTGATGCAGGCTGGCCGGCAGTGCCATTTCTCGCTTTGTGATCGCTACGAGCAGATAGGAGCAGATGGCCGCCCAGATTTGCACGCTGACTCCGTTCGGATTGTTCGCGAAGAAGCCGCGCAAGCGCAGGTGCTGTTTGATCCAGCGGAAGAACAGTTCGATTTCCCAGCGGCGCCGGTAAATTGCCGCGATGGTCAGGGCGGGCAAAGCGAAGTTGTTCGTGAAGAAGACCAGCGAAAGATCGTTCTCCGCATCGTAATAGCGGATACGCCGCAACTTCTCCGGATAAGCGCGCCGCGCCTGTTTGGAGTTGAGTCGGATTACCTGATCGCATCGCAGGCCCGTGGCCTTGTCCACTGGCCGCGATTCGCAGACGTAAAAGCGGGTGTTGCATTTGACGCGGATGACAAACCAAGCGCCAGCCTGGGCGATGCGGTGCAGGCGAGCGAAGTCCACATAGCCTCGATCGAAGACAAAGTAGTCTCCGGTGCCGACCGGCAACTCGTCCATGAAGTTTACGTCGTGACAATCGCCCGGGACAATGGTGCAGAACGCTGGCATCGCGGTCGTCACCGTCAGCATCATGTTCAACTTGACCGCCGCCTGCGTCCCCTGCCAGCGCGCCCACGGGAAAATGGCCAGGCTCACCTTGATCAGGCTGCCATCGACGGCAAACAGTCTGCCGTCCAAACCCAACTCGGTGGGTTGGTCGGAATGGAGCCGCGCCGCCCGCCGCATCAACACGGCCGCAACTGCGGCGAAGAGTTCCGGGGCGCGATGTTCGTTGGCCTACGCCAGGTTCGTGCGGGTAATCCGTCCACGAATGCCAGAGTGATACAGCACCCGGCGTCGCGAAAGCAGACACGCTTCGACGTCCCGCAAGCTCTCGCGGTAGGTCAGTTGCGCGAAAACCATCACCGCAAAGTGGTCGTAGGCCGACAGAGCTGGCGTGTCGCGAGCCATTGGATACAGCTTCGCGCAGCGCGAAAACTCCTCGCTGCCCAAGCCCGCGAGAATCTGCGCCAAGACAGTTTTTCCAGAA
Organism: uncultured Opitutus sp.; assembly: GCA_964450575.1. Classification (GTDB taxonomy): domain Bacteria; phylum Verrucomicrobiota; class Verrucomicrobiia; order Opitutales; family Opitutaceae; genus ER46. Next base: position 2,020 of record CAYVDZ010000768.1, on the reverse strand, counting down.
TTCATTTCCTGAAAATGCAGATGCTTTGCGCAAAATCATCCTCAAAAATTCAAATCGATCACACGGTCTGCGCCGCGCTCATCGTTACATTTCAACGCCTTCCACAATCCTTAAAACCCGCTCTTCGGACAGCCGTGGGATTCACTGCCTGGGAAAAATTTCAAGGGACGGAAAGAACGGGTTTCTGGCCGGACTTGGACATGATTCCATTCGGTCGCCTAACCGTGGTCGCGACCGACGATATTCCCGATGTTCCTGCAAACCGCCGGGCTCGGCAGAGTCTGTTTACTCAAACTCAGATGAAAACTTTCATCACGCAGCGCGCCCTCGCGGCCTCGCCGCTGATTATCGGAGGCGACCTGCTCACCATGGACGATTTTTCCTACGGCCTGCTGACCAATCGGGAGATGCTGGCGTGCAACCAGAACGGCGGGATGGGCATCAAGGTCTATCGGGCCGGAGACATCGATGTCTGGTTCACCCCGCACGCGACGGATCCGCGCCGGGGCTGGATCGGTATCTTTAACCGGAGCAAGTCGGATCGCAAAGTCACGTTGACCAAGCCGGACTTGGGATTTGTCGCCTTCGAGGAGAGCTACAAACTCACGCCCGCCCGTCGCCCGGTTCAACTTCAGGATGTTTGGTCCGGAGGGGAGACCTTCACCATCGCGGACGATCACACCTTCGACCTCCCGGCCGAGGGCGTTGCCTTTCTCAAATTTCAAATGCAATAAGCTTGGATTTTATGCGCCGGTTTCTCGCCCCACTGCTGTGTTCGCTGCTCCCATGGGCGTGCCTCCGTGCCGCCGACGAACTTGCTTCGAAATCCGACCGCACCTTTGTGCGCAACGGCAGGGTGACAGTCGCTCCGCCCGAGTTCCCGGGTGCAATCAACAATCCGCTGAAAGGCTTCCGCGACTACAAGCCTGATGGCGACGGGCTCTTGAAGCGCCAATACATCAAATGGAGCGACATCGAAGTCAGCGCGGATTACACCGTGGATCGCATCATCGCCCGCACCAACGAAATCACCGTCATCAAAGGCCGCCGCATCGAGGATCTGAACGTCAAGCTCGTGCCGCGCGTGTATCTCGACTGGAGCGGTATCATCGGGCCGGAGGGCAGCACGAAGCAATATTGGCCCGCAGACCTGCACACCTTCGACTACGACAGCCCCGCTTTTCAGGATCGCCTCAAGCGGCTCGTGGAGAAGCTGGGGCGGGCTTGGGACGGGGATCCGCGCATCTTCGCGGTGCAGATGGGACTGATCGGCCGCTGGGGCGAGCATCACAATCCGGCGCCGACGGCGGCCCAACGGCGCCTGCTCACGGAAGCTTTTCAAAAGGCGTTCAAAAACAAGCCCGTGCTCGTCCGGCACACGGACCCGGAGTTCATGCAGGCCGGCTTTGGCATCTACTACGACACCTTTGCCAACCTCAGCCGCGAGCCTCCCGAGGGGGATCGGTATCAGTTTCTCTGGCAGGCCACGCACGTGCATCCCGATATCTGGAAACGCGCTCCCATCGAGCGTGAGGTCGAATATAATTGGCAGGTGCAACGCGAGAGCGCGAAGCCCGAAAGCACCTTCGGCCGCACTCCGGATCAGACGATGCTGGTGCCGGCTTACGGTCGCTTTATGATCGATAAGATCCGCCGCTACCACACCAGCTACCTCGGCTGGATCGATAACTATAACGCCTCCGATACCCAGGTGCTGGCCGGTGCGCCGAGCTGCAAAAAGCCTTCGGCTACCGCTTCGTGCTCGATTCCGTCAGCTATCCGCTCGTCGCTAAGCCCGGTGAAAAACTGCACGTGAAGCTGACCGTGTGCAACACCGGCAGCGCCCCCTTCTACCTCGATTGGCCCGTGGCCGTCGGTCTGCTCGATCCCGAGACGAGAAAGCCCGTCTGGTCCGCCCCACTCGGCGGCGTGGACCTTCGCACGTGGCTCCCGGGTGAAGACTGGGACAGCGCCGCTTTCGCCTACCGCCGCCCCGCGGTGCCGTATCATGCGGACGGCC
>CAYVDZ010000767.1:0-3085 GCA_964450575.1 uncultured Opitutus sp. | reverse complement strand
GCCCTGGACCGTTCAACGATTACCGGCTGCCATCGAAACTTCCCGAGTTTCTCGCCAGCGGCAAACCCGTCGCCCTCCCGCCCACCAATCTCGCTGCGCTCCTGCAGGACGGTCGCGAGGCGCTTTTTCTCCCGGCTTCCGGAACGCCCGCGGACATCGCCACGGCCTGCTCCCGCCTGTTTACCGATCCTGAGCTCTGCACCCGACTCGGAGAAAACGCGGTCGCCTTCGCCCGCCAGCATTTTGACCTCACGGCCAACACCCGCGGGCTCACCGAATTCTATTCCACGATCAGCGAGCGTGCGTCCGTCGCGGATTGGTCGCTGCTGGCGGATCCGACGGTGTCGGACGCCACGCTGTTCGCCGGCATCGTCTCCGGCCAGTTCAACCAGGCCGCCACCACGCTCAACGATCCCGCGGCGCAACAACTCGCGAAGCAAACCGACCTGCTCGCCCGCGTCGTCCGTCAACTCGAGCAAAGCATCGAACTCGCCGCGCAGGACCGATTGACTGCCGCAGCCGCGGACCGCGAAGTCATTCTCTCACGCGAGAAGCTGACCCTGCAACACGTCAAAAACATCGAGGATCTCCTCGCCGCTGCGCGAGAGCATGCCGCCGAACTCGAAAAGTCGCGGATGATGACGCAAACCTACGCGGATAACCTCAGCGTCGAGCTCGCACGGCACAAACTCCGGCGGGAACGTGCCGATGTCCTCCTGCAAACCGCCCGCCAGCAGGTCACCGCTTACGAAAACGCGCTACTGGGCGCGGACGCTGAAATCGAATCGCTCAAGGACACCCTCGCCCAGACGCGAATCGAGTTGAATGCCGCCAGGGAGGAGGCGGCCAAAGAGCGGCAGGCTCTGGAAGACTTCCGCCACACCGAGCTCAAGCGCGCCGCTGAAACGCTCGCTCACACTGCCGCGCGCAGCGCCGATCAGCTCGCGCAGGCCGAAGCCTTGATCCGCTCCCGCGACGAGAAGATCGCGAAGATGCAGTCGTCGTTTTCCTGGAAGGTAACGTCCCCGCTTCGTGCAATGCGTCGCGTGCTGTTCGACAAGCCCGCGCCTCCCGCCACCTCGACCAAGCTGCTGGGCAACATCGATTATCCGCAGGACTGGTCCAACATCCCTCCCACGCTCAATGTGCGCGGCTGGTCGTTGCACCGCGATCGCGTACCCGTGAAAGCGATACGCGCCCGGCTGGGGGACAAAAACGTCTCCTCGGAATTCGGTCTCGAGCGCCTGGATGTGCTCGACCATTTCCGCGATTATCCGGGCGCCGAGCGCTGCGGCTGGATCGTCAAAGTCGATGTCCCCCGCTTCGGCACTCACACGTTAATCATCGAGGCGCAGGATGAGGCCGGCGCGTGGCACATTGCCGTCGCCTGCCAGATCAAACGCACCGCCGACTCCGCCCCGCCGCCACCGAATACCTACGCCGCCTGGGTCGCCGCTTACGACACGCTCACCCCGGATGACGCGGATCACATGCGCGCGAAGCTCGCGGGCCTGAAAAAGCGGCCGCTGATTTCGGTGCTGATGCCGACCTACAACACACCCGGGAAGTGGCTCGTCGCCGCCATCGAATCAGTGCGTCGTCAGATCTACGATAATTGGGAACTCTGTATTGCCGACGACGCCTCGCGGGAGCCGCACGTCCGCAAAATCCTTGAGCGTTATCAAAAGAAGGATCCGCGGATCAAGGTCGTGATCCGCGAAAGCAATGGCCACATCTCCGCCGCATCGACCTCGGCCCTTGCGCTCGCGCACGGTGAGTTCATTGCGCTCCTCGATCATGACGACGAGATCCGCCCGCATGCCCTCGCCTGCGTCGCGCTGGAACTCGATGCGCATCCCAACGCCGACCTCATCTATAGCGACGAGGACAAGATCGACGAAAATGGCCACCGCTACGATCACTACTTCAAGCCCGACTGGAACCCGGACCTTTTCCTCGTCCAAAATTACGTCAGCCACCTCGGCGTTTATCGCACCCTGCTCGTGCGCGAAGTCGGAGGGTTCCGCATGGGCTATGAAGGCTCGCAGGATTGGGACCTTGCGATGCGCGTGGTCGAGCGGACGGCCCCGGACCGGATCCGGCACATTCCGAAAATCCTCTATCATTGGCGCAGCGTCCCCGGTTCCACCGCGATGCTCATCGGGGCCAAGAGCTATGCCACGCAGGCGGCCGAAAAAGTCATCTCCGAGCACTTCGTGCGTTCCGGAATCGAGGCCACGATCTCACCGACTAAAGGCAGCTATTGGCGCGTGCACTATCCGATCCCGAATCCCGCGCCGCTCGTGACGTTGGTGATTCCAACCCGGAATCGGCTCAACGTACTGCAGCCCTGCGTCGAGAGCATCCTCGCCAAGACGACGTATCCAAATTTTGAAGTCCTCATCATCGACAATGATTCCGACGATGCGGACACCCTGGCGTACCTCGGCGAACTGGGCACCCGCGAACGCTGCCGGGTGGTTACGTTCAGCGGCGAGTTCAACTTTTCCGCGATCAATAATTTCGGCGTATCCCAGACGGACGCCCCTGTGGTCGGACTGCTCAACAACGATCTCGAAGTCATCCATGGCGACTGGCTCGACGAGATGGTCTCGCACGCGCTGCGTCCGGATATCGGCTGCGTGGGCGCAAAGCTCTATTATCCCGATGACCGGATTCAGCACGCGGGCGTCATTCTTGGAATTGGCGGAGTCGCGGCGCACGCCTGGCAAACGCACCCGCGTGGTTCCGCCGGACAGGCCCATCGCAATCTCCTGCAGCAAAACCTATCGGCGGTGACCGCGGCCTGCCTCGTGATCCGCCGGGAGGTGTTTCTGGAAGTGGGCGGACTTGAAGCTGACAAACTCAAGGTCGCGTTCAACGACGTGGATTTTTGTTTGAAAGTCCGCGCAGCGGGCTTCCGCAATCTGTGGACGCCCTACGCCGAACTCTATCATCACGAAAGCGCGAGCCGCGGAGCCGAAGACACGCTCGAAAAGCGCGACCGCTTCCGGAACGAAGTCGAGTACATGACAGGCAAGTGGGGCGACGCGTTGGTCAACGACCCCGCCTACAACCCCAACCT
>CAYVDZ010000766.1:0-3086 GCA_964450575.1 uncultured Opitutus sp. | reverse complement strand
CACAAGGATTTTCAGTCCTCTGCTCTACCAACTGAGCTACCGAGCCACAAAAGGGAGGGCGAACAAAGTCGGGCATCCCGGACGCGTCAACGGGAAATTCTGAAAGAGTTAAATCGTTTCGATTTTAAGAGATTGCCGTTCGGCTTGCGCCCCAAGTTCCAGCAGGTGCGCGATGCGGTCGGCGTCATAAACGCATCCGCCCCAACTTCCACCACTCGCATTCTGCAGCGCGGCCCAGAGCTTGGTGTCCGCCGGCAACCGCGGATCCGGCCGCAGTTGGGGATGCTGGCCGCGTCCCGCAAACTCCACCGGATCAACTCCAACCACGTCCACCGCGCCCTCAAGGTTTCGCGTGTCGACGACCAAACGCACGGTATCGCCATCCCGAACCCGCCCGATCGGCCCGTCGCCCCAGGCTTCCGGGCTTACGTGTCCGACGCAGGCGCCGGTCGACACACCGGAAAAACGGCCGTCGGTAATCAACGCGATGCGTTGGCCATCTTTGACGTACTTGAGCGCGGAGGTAATTTGGTAGGTCTCGGGCATGCCGCAGCCCGGGCCGATGCCAAACAGCACCATGACATCGCCAGGTTTAACGCGGGATGCCTTCACGGCGGCGATCGCGTGCGCCTCGCTCGTGAAGACCCGCGCCGGTCCTTCATGCCGATAGACGCCGTCCGCGCCGACGAGCTGCGGTGCGATCGCCGTGCTCTTTACAAGCGCGCCTTCCGGAGCGAGATTGCCGCGCAGGAAAGTGATGGTGCTGGTCAGCCCGCGTTCACGTGCCCGGGTCGGCGACATGATCACGTTGTCCGGATCAATCCGGTCGAGCGTGTGCAGTTTTTCCCGCAAGCGCCGACGCCGCTCGGATTTTTCCCACCACTCGAGGTTTTCGCCGAGCGTGGCACCGGTCACCGTGCGGGCGTTGAGCTTCAAGAGCCCGGCCTCGCGCAAGTGTAACATCACTTCGGGTACGGCGCCGGCTAGGAAAACCTGCACGGTCGCGTAGTGGGTCGGACCGTTGGGCAACACGTCAACGAGTCGCGGCACCGCGCGGTTGATCCGCGCCCAGTCGTCCACGGTGGGCCGGCGCAGCCCGGCCGCGTGCGCGATCGCCGGAATGTGGAGCACGAGATTGGTCGAGCCGCCAAACGCCGCATGCGTGACCATCGCGTTGTGAATCGCGTCATCCGTGAGCAGGTCGCGCGTGGTGAGCCCTTTCTCTTCGAGCGCAAGCAGGGCGCGGGCGGAACGGCGAGCCAGGTCGCGCCAAATCTCCGTGCCCGACGGACTCAACCCGCCGTGCGGGAGTGAAAGGCCCAGCGCTTCCGCGACGACCTGGCTCGTTGCCGCTGTGCCCATGAACTGACAGCCGCCTCCCGGCGAGCCGCAGGCCTTGCAGCCCATTTCGGCGGCGTACTCGAGCGTAACTTCGTCGCGGGCGAAACGGGTCGCCAGCGTTTGTACCTTGGCGGTGTCCTCGGCCTCCTCGGCCAGCAGGGTCACCCCGCCGGGCACCAAAATGGTCGGCAGATCGGGCGTGCCCGCGAGCGCCATGAGCATCGCGGGCAGACCCTTGTCGCAGGTCGCGATGCCGAGCACGCCTTTGCGCGTCGGCAAGGAGCGTATCAACCGTCTAAATACGACGGCGGCATCGTTGCGATAGGCGAGGCTGTCGAGCATGCCGGCGGTGCCGTTGGTGCGGCCGTCGCACGGATCGCTGACGTAGCCCGCAAAGGGAATTCCGCCCGCGGCACTGATTGTGCGGGCGGCTTCCTCCATCAATAAACCCACCTCCCAATGCCCCGTGTGATAACCCAGGGCGACCGGCGTGCCATCGGGCGCGCGAATTCCGCCCTGCGTGCTGAGGATGAGAAACTGTTTGCCGCGGAGCAGCTCGGGTTTCCAGCCCATGCCGGCGTTTTGGGTGAGGCCGAAGAGATCGCCGCTCGCCATGTGGCGCAGCTGATTCGCTTCAAGCGGGAGCGAGCCGGAGGGACCGGCCGCGGTGGTACGAAGGGCGTAGATACGCTCGTCGTTGGAATCGAGAACAGGATTCATGGGGAAGAAGGAGCGGGGCGGCCAATCGGTTAGGGTGAGAAGCGTTGGGCAGGTCTGTGACCTGCCGACAGCGGGTCACAGACCCGCCCTACTTTGATCTCTCTAGCTGGATTGCCACGCCCTCGTTCCTCGGGCTCGCAATGACAAAGAGAGAGGTGAAATTTCCGGATTTGTTTAGCCGTGCGGAAATGCGATAGGCCAGTGCGATGGCATCATTGCGTATCACGTTGCCGGTTACAACGCGTCGCGCGTGGGCTTGCCATCCACGAGTCGCAGTAAACCGAGCGGGTTGGCGTTCTGCAGAGCGGCGGGGAGGAGGTCGTTCGGCAAACCCTGATAGCACACGGGGCGCGCAAAACGATAAATCGCCGCGGTTCCGACGGAGGTGAACCGGACGTCCGTGGTTGCTGGATACGGTCCGCCGTGGTTCATCGCCGGGGAGACTTCGACGCCGGTGGGGAAACTGTTCACGACGATGCGGCCAACTTTGAGTTCCAACGTCGCCATCAGACCGCGATGGTCGGCGAGTTCTGCCGCGGTACCATGCACGGTGGCCGTGAGCTGCCCTTCGAGGGCCGCGGCACAGGCGGTGATTTCCGCCGCATCCTCCGCGATGATCACGAGCGAGAACGGCCCGAACGCTTCCGTGGCGAGTTCCGGGTGCGCGAGAAAATGCTTCGCGGTGGTCGTCGCCACACTGGGCTGCGACTCGGTTTTGGTTTTGTTCGGCGCCGTTGTTCCGCGGGCAAGCGGCTGCACGCCGGCGACCGCGAGAACCGTGTCGCGGTTCTGCTGGAACGCGTCGCGAATTCCACTCGTCAGCATCGTGCCACACGGCGCGGATCCGACCGCGTCGGCGAAGGTCTTGAGAAACGCGTCGGTTCCTTCACCGCGCTGCAGAAAAACCAAACCGGGTTTCGTGCAGAACTGGCCGACTCCAAGCGTGAAGGAGGTGAGCAATCCCTGAGCGAGGGCGGTTCCCCGTTCGCGCAGTGCGGCGGGCAGCAGGAAAAGAGGATTGAGGC
>CAYVDZ010000765.1:0-3089 GCA_964450575.1 uncultured Opitutus sp. | reverse complement strand
ACCCTGCTGGGCGCGGTCGAGTTCTGGCTGGATGGCAAGGAACTGGCGGGCGATTTTGCGGATCATGATCAACGCCTCTGGACCCAGGCGGCAATCGCATGGCTGGCCGGCTCGGTGGTGATCGTGATGACCTTGGGTTGGGCCTTGCGCCGGCTGGCGGCGACGCATGGGAAATTGCGAGCGCGCAGTGAGGATCTGCAGCGAGCGAATCGCGAGCTTATGCTGGCGGCGAAGACCTCCGCGCTGGGCGCCGTTACAGCTCATCTGATGCACGAGTTGAAGAACCCTTTGGCCGGGCTCGAGTTGATTGTCGCCGGGCAGGGAGATGGACGATTTGCGGGCGAGCGGGACGGAGGTGAGCTCGCGGCGGCGGCGGAATTGACCCGGCGATTGCGCACCATGGTTAATGATGTCGTTGGAGTTCTGCGCGATGAACAAACGGGAGCCGAATTCGAGTTAACCCCCACTGAAGTGGCTGAAATCGTTCTGACGAAAGTCCAGGGGGAAGCGCGCGCTAAAAGTGTGATTCTCGAATCCGCCGGTTCCAGTAAACTCGTACTGGGGGGCAGACGGGGGAATCTCGCGACGCTCGTCCTCAGAAACCTGATGCAGAACGCCATCGAAGCAACGTTGCCCGGCGGGCGAGTGCGATTGACCGTGGGCAGCAGCAGCGACGGCGGGGCCGAGTTTTCCGTCGAAGACACGGGCGCAGGATTGTCGGAAACGGTTCACTCCCGGCTTTTTCAACCCTGCGTGAGCTCTAAACCGGGTGGCAGTGGCCTTGGGCTCGCCCTGAGCTATCAGCTCGCGCAACAAGCGGGTGGACGTTTGGAATTACTGCGGAGTGATGGCACGGGGAGCGTGTTTCGCCTCGCTTTGAGTCCCACCGAGTAATTTTTATCTATCTGAAAATAGTTGGCTCCCGTATCCCGATCAGCCTGTCTCGCTGTCCCGTGCGATCGTTACCCTCGCGAGATTTTGTCCCGCTACTTGCAATCCTGGTAGTTCTTGCGTTCGCGTCCGGAGCCTCGGGACAGGAGAACGCAGAGCGTTGGGCGGCGAGGATCAGCGGCGGCTGGATTACCTACTCGTCGCCGGCCTTGAGCGCCGATGGCACGACCGTTTACGTGGGATTTGAGCGGGCAGGCGGGGGCGGGATCGCGGCGCTTACAACCGCCGGGGCTGCCCGCTGGGTTACAAATGTAACTGCGCCCATCGACTCATCGCCGACGCTAGGCCCGGATGGTACGATCTACGTGGGAAGCGTAAATGGCCTCTTTTACGCGTTGGCGCCTGGATCAGGCGCAGCCAGATGGGAGTTTAATGCTGGCTCCTTTATCAGCAGTTCACCGGCGCTTACGGCGGAAGGGCTGCTCTACTTCGGTACCGGAAGCGGGCGTCTCGTTGCACTCACTACGGCAGGGCAGGAGCGCTGGTCGTTTCAAACCGGCGACACCATTTTCTCCTCTCCGGCGGTCGGGCGCGATGGGACGATCTATGTCGGCTCAAGCGATGGAAATCTTTATGCGGTCGGAGCTGATGGCCAGGAAAAGTGGCGGTTTTCAACGTCCGCCGCCCTCCTCGGATCTCCCGCGATCGCATGGGATGGCACGATCTACATCGGATCAGTCGATCAGACTCTCTATGCAGTGACGCAGGAAGGGACGCTAAAATGGCGCTATTTCACCAATGGATTGATTGATGCCTCTCCCGTAATCGGGGCGGACGGGACGATTTATTTCGCGTCCGGCGACACCAACTTTTATGCCTTGAATCCCACCGGAATGGATGAGCAGCGCGTAAAGTGGAGAACACCCATTCGGGTTTCGTCAGCATCGACTGCAGCCGTTCGTGGCGATGGCGTCATCATTTTCGGAGCCGATGATGGTCGGGTCAGGGCGCTCAATCCAGAAGACGGTAGCATTCGCTGGCTTTATCAAACCGGCGACTTTATATTTTCTTCTCCGGCCATCGCCAACGATGGCTCGATCTATATTGGCTCCGTTGACGGCAGTCTCTATAAACTTGCCGGTAATGGTTCCCCGCTGTCGACGGTATCGAGCTGGCCAAAGTTTCAGCGCAACTCCGGACATGTCGCGCAGATGCCCCCGGCGAACGGAGCAAGACTGATAAATCTATCCGCGCGTGCCGCCGTCGAGCCCTCGCAAATCTTGTTCGCGGGTTTTTTCGTGAAAGGCGGTAGCGGCCACCCCTTTCTGCTGCGGGCAGTCGGCCCGACCCTGGCACAATTTGGAATCACTGACTTCATGCCTGACCCGAGATTGGACCTCTTCTCGGAGAACCGCCCCGTTCAATCTAACGATAACTGGGGAGACATGCAACCGGGCTTCGGAATTGCCGATACTGCTGCGGGTCTTCAGGCCTTTCCGCTGCCCTCCGGAAGCAAGGATGCCGCAATGGTACCAAGCCTCTTTTCCGGACTATATACCGCTCACGTCACGAGTGCGAATGGCGGAGGAGGCGTTGTTTTGGTCGAGGCCTACGATGCTCGAGGGAGTGACCCGAACGCCCGCCTGTTGAATTTGTCGATTCGCAGCCAGGTAGGGGTGGGCGAAAAAAGTCTGATCGCTGGCTTCGTACTTCAAGGCAGCGCGCCCTCCCGTTTGCTCATTCGTGCGGTGGGGCCAGGCCTGACTCAATTCGGAGTGGCAGGGGCGCTGACGCATCCAAGCATGGCAATCTATCGTAATCAGGAACGCCTATCAACCAATACCGGGTGGTCAAACGCTGGAGTGACTTACGATTTGATCGGAGCGGCGAAGACCGTGGCTGCCTTTTCCTTGCAAATGGGGAGCGCTGATTCCGCGGTAGCGGTCACGTTGGAGCCAGGCAGCTACACCGTACAGGTGTCCGGATTGGGCGAAACGACCGGTGAAGCGCTCGCGGAAATCTACGTTCTGCCTTGATTTTTCTCCCAACTGTGACGCCTTTTATGAGGTGGAATCCGCACTTCTTTGCCTTGGAGACGCGCACATTCCGGGAAACTGCTTGCCACTGCCCCCGCGCCGCATGGACACTCCCTCTCGAACAGAACCGCGCCACACACCCACTCAGTAATCACGCGGGTC
>CAYVDZ010000764.1:0-3101 GCA_964450575.1 uncultured Opitutus sp. | reverse complement strand
CTCGTCACCCGCTTCACCAATGTCTCCCGCCCTGACTTGGGTTGGGTCGCGGCGTCCGCCTGCCCCGCCCACCGTGATCACGGGGACCCCGCGCTCGCGACAGCGTGCGATAAGCAACGCCTTGTGCGAAAGGAGATCGATCGCATCGACGATGAAATCAAACGCCGGGGCCAACAGGCGCTCCGCCGTACTTTCCGTGAAAAATTCCGCGACGGATTCAACGCGGCAGTTCGGATTGATGAGCCGCACGCGCTCCGCCAACACCGCCACCTTGGCTCGCCCAACTTGCCCGTCCATCGCCGGCAGCTGCCGATTTACGTTGGTCACGCAAACGTCGTCCAAGTCGATCAACGTCAAAGCCCCCACGCCACTCCGAGCCAGTCCTTCGACGGTCCACGACCCCACTCCGCCCACGCCCACCACACCCACATGCGCCGCCGCGAGGCGCTCCAAGCCAACGCGACTGACCAGCCGGGCCACTCCGCCAAAGCGGTCGAAATAGTCGGCAACAGGCGCACTCGCCGCGGGCGTACTTGAAATGACAGATCCAGTCATCCCCCGAGGATGGACGCTTCCAGGATCACAACGCAATCAAGTCGCACGATCCCACGAGGGCCAAAAAAGCGCCGCTGCAGTCGTGCAACGGCGCGCGGGAGAGGACTCGGCAAACGCTTACTTGATTCCCAACAAGCGCTTCACGTGGAACTCCAACTGGGTCACCGGGATGTTCGGCGTGAGGTTGGTGCTCCCGGACGGGATGATCGTCTGCAGCAGACCTGCCTTGTCAAAAAGATAGATGCGCGGGAGGCTCGAGTTATACGCGTTGAGCTTGGGGCTGAACGCGTTGCTCGCCGCCTTGCCGTCATAATGAACCGGCCAGGCGATGCGATTATCCTTCACGAATTTCTTCAACTTCTCGCCGTCTTCCGCCTTGTCATAGGACACGGCCACGACCTCGAAACCACGTTTGCGATAGGCCGAATGCAGTTGTTTGAGCCCTTCGATCCGGTCCGTCGAAGGCTTGCTCGTCGTGCTAAAAAAATACATTGCCACGACCTTGCCGCGGAGCTGGGCAAAATCCGTTTCCTTGCCGTCCACGCCCGTGAACTTCAGGTCGAAAGGCGCTTTCTGGATTTCCAGAATGTTGAGCTCCTCACGAGCCATCGTGGCGACGTTCTTCTCCGCATGCCCCGTCAGCTTCTTGAGCTGCTCTGTCGCCCGGGGTGTCTGCTTCATCAGGGTCAACAAGTGGGCATAAGACCGTTCGCGGTCGGTCAGGAAGCGGCCGCTTCCAGGCGTCTCCGCCAAGGTGTCGATCTTCTCACGAAGAGTAAGGAGAGCGGCCGGCGTTGGGGCCTGGCGCAGCTCCGTATCGGCTACCACCGCGTCCACCGCCGCCAACGCCGCCTTGAACGCATCCTTGGTGCCTTCTTTGTACCGCTGGTCCGTTACCTCGAACTTCAGTAGCGATAGGAAAGACACCCGTAAGGCCGCCTGCTTGGGGTCGATACCGTTGGCAAACGTACCAAGCTGATTGACGACGGTATTCACCTGCGTGTGAGTGGGAAACTGCGCCAGATACGCCATGCCCGCCGCGATCACCTTGGCAAACCCCGCCTGGGTTTTCGCCGTTGGCTCAATCCGGGCCTTGTTCCAAGCGTCGACTAACAAATCCGCCGGCCCTTTCGGCGCGGGAGCTTTCTTGTCGCCCGTCTTGCTTTTCGGAGCCTGGGCGAGCAGAGCCGAGGAAAAGGTGAAACAACAAACCAGCGCAGCAGCAAGTAATCGTGTTTTCATGGGTAAGGGGTATTCGTTTCGGATCAGACAACGATGGACTAGCCCTCGCCAAAACTCGCGGCAAGCGACAATCCACAGCAAATTCGCCTCTTAGCCAAAATACCCTCACCGGTTTCTACGTCTTCCCTAATCTCCACCTTGATTCCGATGCTCATCGTCCACGTTCACGTTCAGGTTAAACCCGAAGCCATCGCCGCCTTTCAGGCTGCGACCGTCGCAAACGCCTCCGCCAGCGTCCGCGAGCCCGGCATCGCGCGCTTCGATGTCGTACAACTGAACGACGACCCGTCCCGGTTTGTGCTGGTCGAGGTTTACCGCACGCCCGAAAGCGCCGTCGCTCACAAGGAAACCGCTCATTACGCCACGTGGCGCGACACCGTCGCGCCCCTGATGGCGGCGCCCCGCACCAGCCTGAAATTCACCCACGTCTATCCCGCCGACAGCGGCTGGTAGTTTCCCGCGATGCGATTCGAATTCGCCACCAGCAACCGCATCATTTTCGGGGCCGGCACCTTGCCCGAGGTTATCACCGCCGTGGCCTCGTTGGGCCGGCGCGCGCTGATCGTCACCGGCCGCAATCAAGACCGCGCTTCGAAGCTCCTCGAATTACTTTCGTCGAAGGGCATCCATCCGACGCTCGTCGCGATCCAGTCCGAGCCAACCGTCAAGGAGGTGCTGCGGGGCGCAACGCAGGCGCGCACCAACGATAGTGATGTCGTCATCGGCTTCGGCGGTGGCGCCGCGCTCGACGGCGCGAAAGCGATTGCCGCGCTGCTCACGAATCCGGGCGATCCTTTCGAGTACCTCGAAGTGATCGGTCGCGGCGCCGCCCTCCCGCATCCGGCGGCTCCTTGTATCGCAATTCCTACTACAGCCGGCACCGGCTCCGAGGTGACGCGCAACGCCGTCCTCGCCTCACCCGAGCATCGGGCGAAGGTCAGTCTGCGCAGCCCGCACCTGCTGCCGCGCCTTGCGCTCGTGGACCCCGAACTCACGTACGAACTCCCGCCCGCAATCACCGCGACCACCGGACTCGACGCCCTCACGCAACTCATTGAGCCCTACATTTCCTGTCGGACCAACCCCATGACCGATGCGCTTTGCGTCGACGGCATCCGCCGTGCCGCCGGCGCCTTGCGCCGGGCCGTCGAGCATGGCCGCGACGTCGCCGCACGCAATGACATGGCGCTCGCCAGCCTCTACGGCGGACTCGCGCTCGCGAACGCCGGCTTGGGCGCCGTGCACGGTTTCGCCGGCCCGATCGGTGGCATGTTTCCCGCACCGCACGGAGCGGTCTGTGCGGC
>CAYVDZ010000763.1:0-3113 GCA_964450575.1 uncultured Opitutus sp. | reverse complement strand
TGACGCCGCCGGACTCCCGTTCAAGCCCCACCTCCCTTGTCCATTCGGCACGTTGGTGGCGCTCCGCGACGATTGGTTCGCATCGGTCCGCGGCGCACTGCAAGGCTCCCGGCTCAACCCCGACGTTCATCCCGGTAAACTATGTCAGGATGTCGTGTACAACGTTTCCAAATACGTCCGTCAGCCGGTAGTCACGGCCGCCGTGGCGGTACGTGAGGCGTTCGTGGTCCATGCCGAGCAGGTGCAGGATCGTCGCATGGAAGTCGTGCACATGCACTTTGTTCTCCGCCACGGTCGAGGCGAGTTCGTCCGTCGCCCCATAGACGGTTCCGCCTTTCACCCCGGCTCCCGCCATCCAGGACGAAAAACATGCGCTATGATGACCCCGCCCTTTCGTGCCGTCGACTCCCGGCGTGCGGCCAAACTCGGTCGTCCACACCACCAGGGTGTCTTCCAGCATGCCGCGCTGCTTCAAATCGCGGATTAGGCCGGCGATCGGCTGGTCGATGTTCTTCGCGTGTTCCGCGTGCTCGGCCATGTCACCATGTTGGTCCCAGTTTTTGCTGCTGCTGCCGTCCACCAGTTCAATAAAGCGCACGCCGCGCTCGGCCAGCCGCCGGCCAACGAGGCATTGCCAGCCGAAGGACTTGGTGTCGCCGCGCTCGAGTCCATAGAGCGCCAGCGTCGCATCGCTTTCCTTTTCCAACTCGAACACTTCCCGTGCTTCGGTCTGCATATGGAACGCTGTCTCAAAGGTACGGATACGGGCCGCCAGATCGGTATCACCGACGCGCGCGTTGAGATGCCGGTTGTTGAGCACGTCGGCCAGCCCCAGCTCGAGTTCCTGCAGGCCGGCCTGCGTCGTGCGGCGGTCCAAGTTCGCGATCGGCTCCTTGCCGCCCACCACGCGCACGCCTTGATGATAGGCCGGGAGGAAATCGTTGTTGAAGATCTGCGTCCCGGCATACGGCATCTGCGGGGCGAGAGCGACGAATGAGGGCAGGTTGCGATTGGTGGTGCCGAGTCCGTAGCTGACCCATGAGCCGATGCTCGGACGGGAGAAAAAGAACGAGCCCGTGTGCATTCCGAGCGTCGCATTATAATGCTCGTTGTCATCGCCCTTCATCGAGCGGATGAGGCAAATGTCATCCATGCAGTCGCGCAGGTGCGGGAAGAGGTCGCTGACCATCGTGCCGCATTTTCCGCCGGGTCGGAATTCCCAGCCGGGTTTGAGCAACACGCGCTGCTGGTTGGAGAGTCCGCCGCCGACGCCGGTGATCTTGCCATCGGCCGCGAAAAGCGCGGGCTTGGGGTCGAATGTATCCATATGGGAAACACCACCGTTCGAGAAAATGAAGATCACGCGTTTCGCCCGCGCGGGAAAATGCGGCTGCTTCGGCGCGAGCGGGTCGGCCGCGTTGGCAGCAGATAAACTCGCCGTCGCCCCCGGACTGCTTTGCGCCAGCAGGTTCGACAGGATGCTCGGCATCAGCAGCGAGCCGCCGACAAAGGAGCGGAGGATTTCGCGGCGATGATACAGTCGGGGTGTAGTCATGGGTCGGGGAGGGTCAGTCGAGATAGACGAATTCGTTCAGGCGAAACAGCACGCGGGTGAACGCCTGCCAGGCTTCGGCTTCGGCGCGTTCTGCGGCCACGCCATCATTTCGCAGGCGGGCGCGCGCGGTGGAGAGAAACATCATCGCGGCGTCGCGTTCCTCGGGCGCCGCCGGCCGGCTCAGCGCGAGTTTATAGGCGTGTTCAATCCGCGCGCGGTCGTCCTCGCCGATCGCACGCATGCGCGCGGCGAAGCGTTCGGATTGTTGGTGGACGAGTGAGTCATTGAGCAGAAACAATGCCTGCAGGGGCGTGGTGCTGATCGGTCGCGCGGGTGTGCTGGTGGACGGATCGGCGCCGTCGAAGATGGCCAGGAACGGGTGTCGCTGAATGCGCTGCGTCATGAGGTAAACGCTGCGATGCGTGTGTTCATAAACCTCCTTGAAAGGATTATGCTGGGTATACTTCCACTCGTGCGGCGCGGGGAACGGATGCGCGGCGGGCACGGCGAGGTCCAAGCTTCCGCCCAGGGCGAGCAGCGTATCGCGAATCGCTTCCGCATCGAGGCGGCGCCGCGGATAGCTTGCGAGCAGTTCGTTCATCGGATCGCGCGCGAGCGCATCGGGGTCGCGGGTCGAGGCGAGTTGATACGTGCGCGACAGCATGATGAGCCGATGCATGGCCTTGATCGACCAGCCGCCTTCGCGGAACGTGACCGCGAGAAAATCAAGCAGCTCGGGATGAGTCGGCGGTTTGCCTTGTTTGCCAAAGTCATTCGGGGTCGGCACCAGCCCGCGACCGAAATGGTGGTGCCAGATGCGATTGGCCATGACGCGCGCCGGGAGCGGGTTTTCCGGAGCGAGGATCCACTCCGCGAGCTGCGCCCGGCCACTGGACGTCGCCGTCGCCGGATCCAAGGTCGCACCGCCAAGCACGGTGAGGAAACGTCGCGGTACGATTTCACCCGGTTTGGCGGGGTCGCCCTTGAGCTGTACCGAGACATCGGATACGCCAGCCGCCTCGCCGACGGCGTAGGCGAGGTCGAAGGGCAACGGCTGTTTCATCGCCTCCGCGACGAGTTTTTCAGCGGCCTTGATCTCGGCCTGACGATCCTTCTTCTCTGCTTCGGGCAGATCCTTCAAGGAGTCACGCAGCCGCTTCACTTCCTTCTCGAGCTGGGCCTGTTCCTGGCGGCGCGCCTTGAGGGCAGCCTCGGCGTCAGGGAGCTTGTCGGGCGTCACGAGGGGCACGAAGTCGCGCTGTTTCTTATCCAGCTCGATTCCGGGCCATGGATAACGCGTGCTATGGAAGATGCCATACATCGCGTAGTAATCCTTGGCGGTGATCGGATCGAACTTGTGATCGTGACAGCGCGCGCAGCTGACCGTGAGACCGAGGAAACTGCGGCCGACATTATCAATCGTGTCCTCGATCGTGAGGTGTTGCGGATAGTCGTCGACGCGGGAGCCGAACCGACGCGCGTTCGCGAGATAGCCGGTGGCAACGATGCGCTCCTGTTGTTCAATCGGCGTTGCACCGCCGCGCAAGTCGCCCGCGAG
>CAYVDZ010000762.1:0-3119 GCA_964450575.1 uncultured Opitutus sp. | reverse complement strand
GGGCGTTTATTCGACCGGCAGTTCGCCACGCCTGTGCGCGGCTCGAAGCTGAGGGAGGATACCATTGAGTTCGGGGTAGTCGGGCGCGAGCCGGAAGGTCGCTTCAAACTGCTCCAGTGCACTCCGGTATTTTTTCTGGCGGAGACACGCAAGGCCGAACAAATAACGCACTTTTGCCACCTCCGGAGCAAGCGCCACGCTGGCCCGATAGTGCCTTCCCGCGGCCATGAAAGCGCCTTGATTGAAATACACCGAGCCGATGACTTCCAGAAGTTCCGGACCCGCCGGACTCAGCTTTTGCGCTTCCTCGAACTGTTGCAGGGCGGTTTCGATATCATTTTCAGCCACGGCATAGAGACCAAGCTGGATCCAGGCTTCCGATGCACGAAGGTGACCGGCATCAGTCGCAATTTCCCGGTAAAGGGCCTTTGCCTCCAGCGCATGATTTTCGCGCGCCGCGCGCGTGGCCCGCTGAAACTGCTCCTCCTGGCGCCGGAGGACCACATGCTGCGCGGCCGTAATCGGGCGTCGCGTGGGCGGCGCAACCATTTCGGATTTGCCGGAGTCCGAAGAATCTTCGCCCACGACAATCATGTTCCGCGTCCTCAGTCCCGCAGGGAAGACTTGAACGTGCGGTCCATAATTTCCGGCCGCAACCAAGAACATAATGTCAGGATAACGTTCGATCGCTGCCTTCAGAGTGGTGAAATTCCTGGCGTCGCCACGAAACCCCAGACTTAGATTCATGAAACGGACCTTCTGCGCGGCGGCCCAATGGATCGCTTCCACGACGTGGCGCAACGCAATCGGTTTTCCCGCGGGTGCCACCTTCGCCACTACAAGTCCGGCAGTTTGAGTTCTTGCAGTCATGGGCCATGGGGTCCTCGCATCGGAGACCCCCGGGCCATAAACGATCCCCAAAGCCACCATCGTGCCGTGCCCTAGACGATCCTCGATCCCCTCCCCCGTCCAGTCTCTCTCCGCGACAACAAATTTGGAAATTTGGGGATGAGCACGCAGGATCCCCGAGTCGATCACCGCCACGCGCGACGTTGGATGAATGCTCACTTCCGAAGGCAACGAAGCGGTGGGATAATAAAGACATTCCATGCCCTTCGCATCATAGACGTCCGAAAGGGTTACTCCCGAACTGAAGAGTTCGCCTCCTAAATCCGGACCTGGCCGTTCTGAAGACCCGGACGATTGAGCGTTCAACTGACTCATGGCACAACCGATCAGACCGAACGTTCCCGCCAACACCACCGCAAAACCAATGCCGGAGGCGGTTGAAATTCGGCGGACGGCAATGAACACCATGATTATCATATCGCTTCAGACGGTACCGGACACGCCGCTGGGAAACCCAGCTCACCGTGCCGAGAGCATCGGAGATCTCCTGCCCTCCGATCAAGTCTGATGCCACCGAAGATTGGATTTAATCTCTTGCGGCGACGCAACGGCCCGCAAATTTCAATGGCCTCGTCGTGCCTCCAGATCCGGGCCCATTCAACGGGGTCGGGCCGCCAGATGCAACTTTGAGCAGCATGAGGTCGGGATGGGCGCGGGCGGTATTCGGCGCAAGCCACCCAATTTTCGAGGAGTTCGCGCGGGTAATTTGAGAGAGAGCGATAAGGTGACAGGCAGGGCTCGGCGCATCCGCATTCAGTTTCCCAGAGCTCGTTACGCGCGATTGATCGCGATAACTTCCGTCAGCCGGTGTTCGCCACCGCCGGAGTGAAACGGGATGCATGCCAACGCGAATTGGATGCGGGTTCCGCGGCGGCGGTCAAAAATTTGTGTGATGTACAGAGCCACCTGAAGGATGCGGCTAGGGAAATTGCCCTTAGCGCGGCTGCGGCGCGAGACCGCCAACGCATGCTCGTGAATTGTTGCTAAACCCCACATTTGCGCCCCGGCATCCGTCCGCGCGTATCTTGCCGCTGATTAGCGGCCCGACCCCCTGCGGTTTCCCCGCCCCGTCGCGCCCTCAACGAGTGATTTCGCGCCGGAAGCCGAGTCGACTTTGAACAACTGATTTCTGGGCACATCGGTGAAATAGAAATGCCCGTCCGCGCCCCACGCCATACCCTCGGCGAATTGATGACCGGCGGAGACCACCTCCCAGTCGGATTCCTCAGCGAACACCAAGTCCGCCGCGGAAATCAAGCCGGGGACAAGGCATTTAATCGGTCGTAACACTCACGCGCCTCTGCTCGTCTACCGTTCCGATGCATCCTCTTTGGCTCCTTCCTCTGCTCATGGTCGTCGGTGCGGTCCCCGCGTCGCGCGCCGCCGAAACCGGGAACCGCGGCGGGCGGCTCGAAGCGCTTTTCACCGAGCTCGATCGCGATGGAGACGGACAGCTCACGCGCGCCGAAGCCGGGACTTTGCCGTGGTTCGATCGCCTGGACCGGGACGGCGACGGGATCGTCACGCGCGGCGAAGCCCGTGCCATCGCCGCGGCGCTGGCGCGCGCGTCGGCGCTCTCGGCCGATGACTCTCCGCCCGCTCCGACCCCGGAAAAGGTGGAGCTGCCCTCGCCTCGCGTGGGGCCGCATCTGCTGAAACCGGCCGACGTCGGCGTGGGCAAGCTGGTACCTGATCTCACGTTCACGGATCTCGAAGGGAAGGCTGGGCGGCTTTCGGATTTTTCTCCGGCCAAGGCGCTGGTCATCGCCTTCACGAGCACGAGTTGCCCGCTGACGAAAAAATACACCCCCAGCCTCGCCCGGATCGAAAAGGAGTTCGCCGCCCGCGGGGTCCACTTCCTGTTCGTCAACCCGATTGCGACCGACACCAGCGATGAGATGCAGGCCGCCATCAGGGAAAGCGGACTGTTGGGCCGCTACGTGCACGATACTCAATCAGCACTCGCTCGCGCGCTCGACGCCAGGACCACGACGGAGATTTTCGTCCTCGATGCGGCGCGGACGCTCGTGTTTCGCGGCGCGGTCGACGATCAATACGGCCTCGGGTATTCGCTGGACGCCCCGCGCGCCACGTATCTGCGCGATGCCGTCGGAGCTGTGCTGGCGGGCCAAGTGCCATCGCCCGCGGCCACCGAAGCGCCGGGATGCGCTCTCGATCTCCCGTCGGTGCAACCCGTCGCGGCCGCGACG
>CAYVDZ010000761.1:0-3119 GCA_964450575.1 uncultured Opitutus sp. | reverse complement strand
TCCACCATCGACCACGGCGGGCGCAGGCATAATCGGCCGTGGGCAAGATGATGGCTCAACCACCGCACCGCCCAAATATTCTTCTGCAACTCGACCTCCGCCATCGCGGGCAGGTCCGCCCCGTACGCGTCCGCCGCACAACCACGCGCGGCCGCCGCGACAAGTTTTTCCGCCGCGGTCGTGTCCGACATCCCTTGCCAGCTCCGCGAGTACCCGCCCCAGATCCAACAGTCCGCCCGGCCGTCAAAATAGGGAAGCCCAGATGTATTCACAGGCGTGACACGCGGATGTGTCCACGCCGAAACACTCATTACCCGCTCGTCATCGGCATAGTGGCGCAGTGCCGCACACACCCATTGATACGTGCCCGGCACGCAAATCAGATCGTCCTCCCAGACCACGAAAGCCGCGTGCAGCGCCGCTACTTCGCTGACCCCCGTGAGCACGTTACGACCCAGCCCGAGATTCTCGGGCCGCTCCGTGAGCCGCACCTCACACCAGTCGATCGCGCGCAGCAGCGACCGGGATTCAGCGACCCGCTCCGAATCGCCAGTGCCCTTCGCTCCATCCGCAAACACATGGATCAGCGGCACCGCATTTTCCCGCAGGCACTCCAGCACCCGCGCGAGATGCCCCGGGCGGGCGTAGGCAAAGAGCACAACCGGGATCAACATCAGGAGCGGACCTCCTCCTGCTGCAGGCCGCCGATGCCATGCGCCACTCGGTGTTCAAGCCGCCGGGGAATATCGAATTCGCGGTGAAAAAACACCGCCGTGCACCAGGTGTAATCGTTGATTGGTCCGAATCCGAAGAATTCCACCCCAAGCAAACCCGCCGTTCGCAGCACGGCTGCCGAGTGTTGATGCCAGTCGACATTGTCGAGGATGATCATTCCGCCGGGCCGGAGCTTCCGCACCGCCTCGACGCAGCACTCCCGGCGCTCGATTCCATCGACGACAATCACGTCAAACATCTCCTCCTGTTCGGACAGAAAACGGGAATACTGAAGCGGCTCGGCAACAAGGTGCAGCGCTCCGTTGTCGGGCAGTCGGAGACGGAGGCGGTCGTACCAGGCGGGACTGTTCTCCAAGCTGGTCACCCGCAAGGCGCGCTCGCACCAGAAGAGCGTCGAATTCCCCGATCCGAATTCGAAGACGGATTTGGACCGAAAATCAAACTGCTCGAGATACTCAATTGCTGGGTACGTAAACCACGGGGTGGCGCGGCCACTTCCGTCCACCGCCTCGCGGCGACGGGCACTCCGCCAGTAACCAAACGCCGCCAGGATCCTCCGGGCCGCCGCCGCCGCACGGATGGGCCGGGCTACGAAGCGATAGACATTGGCTGCCCAGGTATCCCGCAGGTTCATCGGCGGCGAAAGAGAATGTCCTGATGTTCACCGTTGTCGGACAAAACGCCGGCAACGTCATAGCGCGACCCGAGGATGGCGGCGATGGCAGCGGGATCTCGCGCCTCCACGCAGATGAAACGAGGTGCATGACTCGCGACGTCGAGGCCCGCGAGCGCCTGCAATTCCGCCCCTTCGACGTCGAGGCTCAGCAGATCGATTTCGCGCCCGTCCGCTTCGCTGTTGATGATCGCGCTGAGAGTTCGCACCGGCACGCGAATCGAATAGGTCGCACCCACCCCGCGCTGCTGCAGGCCACGCTCCACGTGCCGGAGCCGCGCCTGGGTATTATCAAACGCATTTTCGGCCACGGACATCAGGCCGGCATACTGCATTTCCAGGTCCGCGTGCGGATAATCCGGAGACACGAGTGCCGCTTGCACGACCTTCGAGCCAGGCCGCTCGCGCTGGCAGCGCGCACAAAGCTCCGGAACGGGCTCGATGAGAATTCCCCGCCAGCCCCGAATTCGTTCGAAGTAATACGTGTTGCTTTGCGCCAGGCCGTCATTCGCGCCTGCCTCGATGAAGAACCCGTCGCGCCGCGGCAGATACTGCGCGAGCTTCCGATCCAGGTCGTTGAGCGCCAGATGAGAATACCGCTCGATCCCCACGACTTCGGCAAGGCGGCGGCGCACACGTTTGAGCGCGTATTTGAACGTCGGATTCAACAGGGCCAGATTTTCAGCGCCATGCTGCGAGCAGCCGCAACAAGCGCAATGGGATAAAGAGTGCGCGTGTCTGCATTACTGCGCAGCCCCGCACGGGCCGGTAAAAAAATGACGAGAGCCAGGCCGCCAGTCCCTGCGCCATGAGAGTTCCCCAAGCGGCGCCCACGGCGCCATACCGGGGAATCAGCAGGAGGTTGAGAAGCACATTACAGACCGCCCCGGCCGACGTCGCCAGGAGGTGAAACCGGGTCAACCCCTCGTTGACGCAAAACTGTCCGCGCACCACGCCAAGCGCCGCCCACATCAACGTCCCTCCATGCACCGCGAGGACGGTGGCTGCGGCGGAGAACGTCGGACCGTAGGCCAAGTGTACAATCCACGGTGCAAGCAGCACCATCGGGGCTGCAATCCCATAGGCCACCCCAGCATTAAGATCGAACAACCGCTGCAACGCGTTCCGGTAGACATCCATCCCCGCCGCCCGCGAAGCGAGCAAACCTGGCAGGAAGCTAGTGACGATCGCCGCCGGAAGAAACGAGGCCAGTTCTGAAAGTCGCACCGCGGCTGCGTAGGTTCCTGCCGCCGCCTCGCCGCCCATTTGGCGGAGCATCACAACGTCAACCCGCAGATACAGCACCACGGTGATCCCAGAGACCAGCAAGGGCCACGAGTCGGTCCACAATCGCCTCATCGCATCGGTCGAGACAACCCCAGCCGTCCGCGGACGGCCGGCAACGCCCGCAATCCTGTTGAGAAACAGGACCGCGACAATCGCCTCGACGACCGCAACGATCGCGAACGCGAACAATGGTGCGTCATACATTACGAGAAGAATTCGTCCGACGGCGCCAAGCAACAGCGCGACCACCTTGACCCGGGTGGCTAGGCGGGCCTGCAAACGCGCGTGAAGCCATAGATCAGATACGGCGAGGGCGGGCTGAAATAGCAGCAAACCCAGGATAGCCAGTAGTCCGGACGCGACCGGGTCCGCCTCTCCCCACGCTGACCAGACTAGGGCAACCGCATAGCAGAGCCCACCCGCC
>CAYVDZ010000760.1:0-3120 GCA_964450575.1 uncultured Opitutus sp. | reverse complement strand
ACAACACCGCCGACAAGGTCGAGATCCTGGTGCACTTGCCGCCGGCCGCGGATGCGGACCAGGTGACGCAGCAGCTCTACGTTTTCACCGCGTGTCAGCAGAACATCTCCCCGGCGGCCTGCGTCATCGTGGGCGATGATACGGTCGGTGGCGATCGGCCCGAGTTTCTCGGCGTGAAGGAAATCCTGCGGCGTTCGGTCGATCGGACCAAGGATCTGCTCCAACAGGAGCTTGAGATCAAACTCGGCGAACTCGACCAGCAGTGGCATTGGGATTCGCTCGAGCGGATCTTCATCGAGGAGCGCATCTATCGTCAGATCGAGAAATCCAAGACGTGGGAGAGTGTGCTCGAGGAAATCCGCCGCGGGTTGAAGCCGTTTCTCAAACAATTGCGTCGCGAGGTGACGGATGACGACATCACACGTTTGACGGAAATTCGGATCAAGCGGATCTCCGCGTTCAATCGCTTTCAAGCCGATGAGGCGATCAAGAAGATCGAGGCCGGAATCAAGGAAACGAAAGTTAACTTGAAGAACCTCACGGGCTACGCGATCGCCTGGTTTGAGATGCTGCAGGAAAAATATGGCAAGGGCCTGAAGCGGCGCACCCAGTACGACGAGATCGAGCAGATCAACGCTTCGGAAGTCGTATCCGCCAACCAACGACTGTACGTCAACCGCGCGGACGGCTTCATCGGCCTGAACTGGCGCCAACATGAATTCGTGCAGGAGTGCACCATTCTCGACAGCGTGCTCACGATCATGCGCGATGGGTCACTCAAGGTGGCAAAGGTGGCGGACAAGGTATTCATGGGCCGCGACATCATTCACTGTACCGTCGTCGCGAGTGGGGGAGATACGGCCTTCTACACGATGGTGTATCAGGACAAGGAAACCGGGAAGGCCTTTGTAAAACGATTCCAGATCGGTGGCCTCTCGCGGGATAAATTGTATCCGTTGGCGAAGAGTGAAGGCTCAAAGATCGTCTATCTCGAGGTCAGCAAGACCGGGAAAGAGATGCCGAAAAAGCTGACGATTCACATCGACGGGCGCAGTGGGGCGCGCGTGCGCGAGTTCCCGTTTGACCTGAGCACCGTGCCGGTGAGTTCGCGCACGGCGAA
Source organism: uncultured Opitutus sp. (assembly GCA_964450575.1). Lineage (GTDB taxonomy): Bacteria > Verrucomicrobiota > Verrucomicrobiia > Opitutales > Opitutaceae > ER46. The sequence goes on along the minus strand of CAYVDZ010000760.1, from coordinate 2,000 downwards.
AGGTGTCACCGTTTCGAAGTGGCCGGTGAAAGACGTGAAGCGCGCCGATTCCACGTCCCGCGGATAACGGGGTCGACCGCCTCTGAAAGTGATACAGACATTCCTGTCTGTCTCCGGCGCCTCAAGCGTCCAGCCCCGACAAGAAACTCCGGACCCAGCCAAGAGCGGGACTTGGCTGCCGGGGGCCGATCATCTGAAGCCAGAGTACAGACAGGAATGTCTGTTTTCACCGCCCAGACATGCCCGGATAGGGTTACAAATGTCTGACCGTCGGCAGAGAAGGCGGTCCACTTCTTTCAAACCAAGATGCGAGGGACTTGACCTGTTCGCGTTGTCTTCCGGTATTCGGTGGGGACGGCGGTGGTCGCCGTTTCCCTTGTTCACGTTACCCCACAATCATGACGTTCCCCTCCTTCTCCGTTTCCTTCCTGGCTTTTCTGTCCGTCGCTGCGGCGGGCGTGATCCGCGGTGCGCAGCCGCCGAATGTGCTCGTGATCATCACCGATGATCATGGCTACGGCGATGTGTCCGCGTATCGACCGAGTGGTGACGTGCGTACGCCGCACATCGACCGACTCGCGGCCGAGGGCCTGCTCTTCACCACGATGCGGGCCAACTGTACCGTGTGTTCGCCCACCCGCGCCGCGCTGATGACCGGTCGCTACGCCGATCGCGTGGGTGTCCCGGGAGTAATTCGCACCAACGCAGCCGACTCTTGGGGCTATCTTGCGCCCGGCGTTCCCACGATCGCGGATCAGCTTCGGACCGCGGGTTATCACACGGCGATCATCGGCAAATGGCACTTGGGGCTGGAGTCACCAAACACGCCCACCGAACGCGGTTTCGATTTTTTCCACGGCTTCCTCGGTGACATGATGGACAGCTTCACGACGCACCTGCGGCACGGGAATAATTATATGCGCCGGAATCTGGCCGAGATAAATCCCACTGGTCATGCCACGGATCTCTTCACGAGCTGGGCCAGTGAGTATCTGCGGGAGCGGGCGGCGGCGAAGCAGCCCTTCTTTCTTTATCTGGCGTATAACGCGCCGCATTTTCCCATTGAGCCGCCGGCGGAATGGCTCGATCGCGTGCAGCAGCGCGCTCCCGGGATGGATCCGAAACGCGCGGCGAACGTGGCGTTTGTCGAGCACTTGGATGATGGCATCGGGCGGGTGATGGCAGCGCTGCGCAAGACCGGCCTCGATCGGACGACGATCGTCATCTTCACGTCGGATAATGGTGGCTCGCTCCCGCATGCGCAGAACAATGATCCGTGGCGCGGCGGGAAACAGAGCCACTACGACGGCGGGTTAAAAGTGCCCTTCGTGGTGCGCTGGCCGGGCACCATTGCGGCCGGAACGCGCAGCGACTATGCGGGGCTGACCTTTGATATTTTTGCGACGGCGCTGGACGTGGCAGGCGTAACGCGTCCGGCGGACATGGATGCGGTGAGCCTGCTCCCGATCCTTCGCGGGGGATCGGTGCCAACCGGAGTCAACCCGCGGGAATTATACTTTGTCCGACGCGAGGGCGGCGTGGCTTATGGCGGAAAAGCATACGAGGCGATGGTTCGGGGGGATTGGAAAATTCTGCAGAATAATCCCTATTCCCCGCTCGAGCTATATAATTTGAAAGACGACCCTTACGAGCACACGGACGTGAGCGCCAAGCACCCGGCGATCGCGCGTGAGCTCCAGTTGGCGCTCCGTTTGCACATCCAACGGGGCGGAGCGACACCGTGGCAGCCTCCGCTGAAAAATTGAACTGATACTGTGGAGTTTGCGACGGATGCTCGCTCCTCCGTGAAAGGATCCGTCTGTCTGCGGTTTTTTTGCGTGTCATCGAGGGAGCCCGCGGACAGAAACGGGGACTGAGTTCGGTCGATACTCGGCCCACCCATTTACCCCCATGTCGCCCCTCTTTTGGTTTTTACGCGCTAGCGCTGCGCTTGCCCCACAAATTTGTAGAGCATCCATCACGGGGACTGCGACGCCACA
>CAYVDZ010000759.1:0-3123 GCA_964450575.1 uncultured Opitutus sp. | reverse complement strand
GGCGAGCACGGTGATTGTGGCCATCAACGCGCGAATGCTGAAAATCAAAACCGACCCCAAGCCTGACGCCAAAGCTGGGCCTAAACCTGAAGTCAAAGCCAAGGTTAAACCTGAGGCCAAAGCCGAGCCGAAACCGGACGTTAAACCCGAGGCGAAAGAAAAGACTAAACCTGAAACCAAGGTTGAGCCAAAAACTCAATCGAAGCCCGAACCAGAGCCTAAAGCTGAAGCCAAATCCGACGCCAAGCCCGAACCTAAACCTGAGCCGAAGCCGGAAGTTAAACCCGAGCCTGCGCCCGAACTCAAAACTGAGACAAAACCTGAAGCGAAGGCCGAGCCGCAGGCCGAAGCCAAGACACCATCCGATTTAACGTCGCAGATCACCAAGCGAGCGTATGAACTCTACGAGAAGGGAGGCCGCCAGGGCGATTCAGCCGTTCAGGACTGGGAGCAGGCAAAGCGAGAGCTCCAAAAAAATGGAGTCGAAGCCGAGCCCAAACCTGAAGCCAAAGCTGAGACACCGTCCAATGTGACGCCGCAGATCGTCAAGCGAGTCCATGAACTCTACGAGGAGCTAGGTCGCGAGGACGTTCAAGCAGTTCAGGACTGGGAGAAGTCGGAGCGTGAGATTCAGAAAGATAAACCCAAAGCCGAACCTCCGCCTGAAACCCAAAAATGACCAATCTGTTAATCAACGAGAACAGGACTTTTGATTATAATACGAAACACCGTGAAAGCCGGAATCAATAGACAGAGACCACAACAACCAGGACGGAAACAAAACTATGAAAGAACACATTGCACATTCCGGAGCCTGGGGAATCGCCCTGATCGTGATCGTGGTGGCCTCATGGTTTCTCTACCGCTACCTCGCGCCCAAGACGTGGAAGGAATGGGCGGGTGCCGGGGTGATCCAGGCGTTCATCATTGCCCTCTATGCGGAGATGTATGGCTTTCCGCTCACCATTTATTTGCTCGTCCGGTTCTTCGGTCTCGATGCGACCAACCTCAACGCCAACCTGTGGTCCACGCTGCTGGGTTACGGCGAGACCGGCATGATGATCTCGATGATTATCGGCTATATTCTTTTGTTCGCCGGCTTTGGAATATTTATGGAAGGATGGCGGGAAGTTCACCGCGCCCGCAAGGAAGGCCGGCTCGTCACGGACCGTCTCTATGGTTTGGTGCGGCACCCACAATACACCGGACTTTTCATCGCACTTTTCGGCGAGGGGATTGTACATTGGCCTACGGTCTTCTCCGTCGCGCTATTCCCTGTCATCGTTCTCGCCTATTATCTGCTGGCGCGAAGCGAGGAGCGCAAAGTGGAGGGAAAATTCGGTGATGAATACCGCGCCTACCGGGAACGCGTGCCGATGTTTATTCCGCGCTGGGGGCAATGGGGAGCCATGACCAGCACGCGAGACAATACGGCCGTTTGAATCTCTCGAGCCCACGGGCAACCGAAATCGAAAGCATTATTAAAACAAAACTGGAAAAAACAACGAACATGACCCCATCCAAAACCGAAGCCATCGACCCCATCTGCGGCATGACCGTGGACAAAGCCATCGCGTTCTACGACGAACGCGATGGAGAGAGGTTTTGCTTTTGCAGCGACCACTGCCGGCAAACGTTTCTGTCCGCGCCTGCCGGGGCGATGCTCGAGAAAAGTCTGGAGGCTGCTGCGGAAAGCGTCCGCACATTTTAGGCGAAGTTAAATCGCGACATGCCCATCACTCATCAGTTGAAAGGTTCAACAAGCCTAGTGGAATTGGCAAGATGTCCGGGCGGCGGAAGCAGTGGCGCTGTTTTGCTATCAGGCGAAGAAGTGGATTGGCGCTTACGTCGCCGCACTTGGCGGACTCGACACATTGGTCTTCGCCGGCGGCATCGGCGAAAACGCGCCGACCGTTCGCACACGAATTTGCGAAGGACTCGGCATTCTCGGAATGGAACTTGATGAAACCCGGAACGCTGCAACGGAGGCGGTGATTTCCGCGAACGCCGGCCGCGTCACGGTTCGCGTTATCCCCACAGACGAAGAACTGATGATTGCACGCTCGGTGTGCCGCATTTTGAAGCCAGAACTAAAGAACACAAAGAATTGAATCATGAAGACCGACACACTGACTCCGGAACTGCTGCAAAAGATGGATGCTTACTGGCGAGCGGCAAACTACCTGTCCGTTGGGCAGATTTATCTTTTCGACAATCCGCTGCTGAAACGGCCGCTCGCGCTCGCGGACATCAAGCACATGTTGCTCGGCCATTGGGGCACGACGCCGGGACAGAATTTCATCTACGTCCACTTGAACCGCGTCATCAACAAATACGACCTCGACATGATCTATGTGTCCGGCCCCGGTCACGGCGGCCCCTCCGTGGTCGCCAACACTTATCTCGAGGGCACCTACAGCGAGATCTATCCCGACATCAGCCAGGATGAAGCCGGGCTGCAAAAGCTCTTTCTTCAGTTTTCGTTTCCCGGCGGCATTCCCAGCCATGCGTCTCCGGAGACTCCGGGCTCGATCCACGAAGGCGGCGAGTTGGGCTACTCACTCAGTCACTCGTTCGGAGCGGTCTTCGACAATCCGGAGCTTATTGTTGCCTGCGTGGTGGGCGATGGCGAGGCAGAGACAGGACCGCTGGCGACTGCGTGGCACTCGAACAAGTTGCTCAATGCGGCGACCGATGGCGCGGTCCTCCCAATCCTGCACCTCAACGGTTACAAAATCGCCAATCCGACTATTCTCGCCCGCATTACGCACGAGGAATTGGAGCAGTTATTTCGCGGCTATGGATGGGCGCCGATCTTCGTCGAAGGCGATGAGCCTGGGCTGATGCACGAGGCGATGGCCGCCGCGCTCGACTCAGCAGTGGAGGAGATTAAAGCAATCCAGCAACGCGCGCGAGCCGATGGAGACCTCACTCGTCCGCGCTGGCCGATGATCGTTTTGAAATCCCCCAAAGGTTGGACCGGACCGAAGGTGGTCGATGGCTTGCAGATTGAAGGCACCTTTCGGGCGCACCAGGTGCCGCTCTCCGATCCGGCCACGCATCCCGAACACCTCAAGCTGCTGGAAGACTGGCTGCGGAGCTACCGGCCCGAGGAACTCTTCG
>CAYVDZ010000758.1:0-3126 GCA_964450575.1 uncultured Opitutus sp. | reverse complement strand
GGGTGAGCCGCCGCCCAGCCGCGGATGAACCCGATGCATTGCGCGATGTCCGGCACGGAGTCGGTCCAGTTGTACTCGTATTCAATCGCGATGTTGCCGTCGAATTTCTGGCGGCGCAACTCGGCCAGCAGTCCGCCTATGTCCGTGATGCCGGTGCCGAAAATCAGGTCATGCTGACCGGGGCCGAGCGCCCCGCGCTCCTTGAAATGCAGGCTGATGATCCGGCCCTCAAGAATTCGCAGCCCGTCGATCGCCTTGAGGCCGGTGGTCTGCCAGTGTCCGATGTCGGCGCAGGCGCCGATGCGCGCGTCGCGGCCCTCGACGAGGGCGCGCACATGCCGCGGATCCCAGAGCTTGTAGGCGGGATCTTTCGGTTTTTTCGCGTGATTGTGAAAGCCCACCCGGATGTCGTACTCGCGCACCATCTTCTCGATCAGGTCGATGGACGTCTCTGACTCCGTCGTGATGGCGTATAGACCCATCCGTTTCGCGAACTCGAAGACCTTGCGTGCGCCAGGCTCGTCGGTCGGGATTGGCACGACGCCGTAGTTCACGGCTCGGATGCCGTGCTGCCGCAATTTTGCCTGCACCGCCCGGATGACGTCGTCGGGCGAGTCGTGATTGAAGACCACATCCGGGCGTTCGGAGATCAGTTTTTGCTTGCCCGAAAGTTCGATGATCTTGGCACCTGTCTGCGCCGTTTTCTCGATGGCTTCGAACAGGGTGAACAGCTTAAAACTAAAAGCCTGCGGGCCGGCGGCGAAGCCGCCGATGCGGTGTTCATCGGCAATCGGGTTGGCGGCGCACGCGCCCGTCGCGCAGATCAAAACCAGCGCCCAAGACCGCGCCCCGAAGCCGCTGAACGGGCAGAGCCGGCGCGCGAATGGGTTTGTCAGGGTCACGGTGTGCGGCCCCCGGTGGCAGGAACGCGCGGGAAAGAGCGTCGGCGTGGTGGTCGTCATTTTCGTTGGGTCTTTTCCGCCGGTGTACGCGGTCCGGGTCCGCGGATGTCGGGTTCGTTGCGGGTGGGCAGCCCCCGGGCCAACTCCGCCTTGCGCGCCGCGTGCACGGGATTCCGCGCGAGGTTGACCCACTCGTTGGGGTCGATCGTTTCGTGATAAAGTTCCTCATCTCCGTTGGCGTAGCGGATGTACCTCCATTCCTCGGTGCGCACGCTGTGGTTGTTGAACTTGTGCGTCATCAGCGCCGCGCGGGGCCACGGCGCCTGCGGATTTCCGAGCAGCGGTCGGATGCTCGTGCCTTCGACGTGGTGCGGCGTCGGAATGCCGCACAGATCGGTCAGGGTGGGAAAGACCGCCATCAAGTCCACCGTGCGTTCACAGATTCCGCCCGGCTTGGTAAGTCCGGGCACGACCCAGATGAGCGGTGCGCGCGTGCATTCCTCCCAGAGCGCAAACTTCCGCCAGTGGTGTTTTTCGCCCAAGCTCCATCCGTGGTCGCTCCAGAATACGATCATCGTGTTCCCGCGCAGGGCGGACTGCTCGAACGCGTCCAGGAGGCGGCCGACATTCATGTCGAGGTACGCGGTCGTGGCGAGATAGGCCTGGACCGCTTCCTTCCATCGTCCCGATTTCAGAATCGGTTCGTGATAGAGGTCGGATTGCGCCATGCGCACGCCGGCGGGCGGAATGTCATCCAGATCCGTTTCGAGGTAGGGCGGCAGCACGATTTTTTCCAAGGGGAAGCGGTCGTAATATTTTCGCGGTACGTTCCACGGCATGTGCGGTTTGATTAGGCCGACCGCGAGAAACAGGGGGCGGTCGTGCGACCGGCGGAGCTGCGCTATCCCGTAATCGGTGATTGCCCAGTCCGGAATATCCTCATCACGGCAGTCGAGCGGAGCGAACTTGATGCCGCCCACACCGTCGCTGCGACCGGGGGGCACGTCGGGCGCAGGGGCGGGTTCGGAGAGATAGTCGTCCCACTCCGTGGGCCGGAGATACTTTTCGTGGTAAATCTTCCCCGCACCGCAGACGAAGTAGCCCGCGCGGCGAAACGCGGTCGTCAGCATCCGGTCCTCGGGTATCGCGGGCCGCCAGTCGGCGGCGTTTTCGTAGACTCCGGTGGTGAACGGCCGCAGACCCGACATGAGCGCGGCCCGCGACGGATTGCACGACGGCGCAGCCGCGTAGTTGCGCGTAAAGGTGACTCCCATCCGCGCAAGCCGGTCGATATTGGGCGTATGCGCCTGCGGGTGCCGGTGCAGGTGCCCGACCCAGTCACGCAGGTCGTCGATCGCGATGAAGAGCACGTTGGGTTTCGGCGCGGGTGCAGCGGCGGCCAAACTCGCGAGCCCCAAGGCGATACTGATCGCCCGAACCTTGGCGCCAATGGTGAACCCCCTGGGGAATCGCTGGTGGATTTTGTGGCCCCGCTGGTACAACCGGTTGGCCACCACGCCGGCGGTCTTCGGATCCCCCGACGACCCGACAACGCCTGTGCGCGCCGATGGTGACGCGAAGCGCGCACGAAACCCAAGGTCAGGAGGGGCGGGGGCAAGCATGGGGATTGGTTTGCGCCGGAGGAACGCTTCGGGGTCGGTCTGTGAGGGGGATTCCGCCGGTGCGGGTAGTTCGGACTCCGGACAGGTCAACAATAGCTTGCTGGCCCATTGTCGTCTATGCAGGTTGCGTCAAAGTATATGCCAAAGGAGACATGGAGCAATGCTCTGGCGCGTGGCCGGCCGAGAACGGAACTCTCAGACGAGTTGCGGAAGGGGCGTCTGGCAAAGCGCAACGCATGGTTGAGCCAGATCGACCCGGCGCATTTATTCTATCCGCTGTTCGATCTCCTCACGGGAGTGTCCTTTTTCGCCAAGAACCGGGCGGGTGAGTTGATGGTGATGAATCGGAGCAACATGGGGGTCTACGGGATCGAAGATGAGGCGGAAGTGGTCGGGCTGACGGATTTCGATCTCAACCCCCCCGACATGGCGCAGGCCTACGTCGATGACGACGAGCGCATTCTCAGGTTGGGAGAACCGCTCCTGAACCGGGTTGAACTCTGGTTCGACGAACGCGGCGTTCCGGATTGGTTCGTGGTCAGCAAGCTGCCGATCCGGGACCGCGATGGCACCGTCATCGGCGTGATGGGTTTCTCTCAGAG
>CAYVDZ010000757.1:0-3126 GCA_964450575.1 uncultured Opitutus sp. | reverse complement strand
GATGCCCGGCCCTTCCTCGATGCCTATTGCGTGAAGTGCCACGACTCGGAGAAGAGCAAGGGCGGAATCAACCTGGAAATCTTCAAGGACGAGGTTTCGCTCTATCAGCATCGGACGCGGGTCGAGGAAGTCGTCGAGCAGCTCCGGCACAAGGCCATGCCGCCGGAGGCCGCGAAGCAGCCGGAGGAGGCGTTGCGCGCGAAGCTGGCGGAGTGGCTGACGTGGAAATTGGAGAACGTGGATTACGCGCGGTTCCGCAATCCGGGTTACCTGCCGTCGCACCGGCTCACCCGCCGGCAATATCGCAACACTATTCGCGATCTCGTCGGCATGGGCATGGAGGCGGCGGATGATTTGCCCACGGACGAGGCGACGCATGGTTTCGATCAAATCGGCGACGTGCAGGATGTCTCGGCGGTCCATCTGGAGAAGTATTTGGCGGCGGCGAATTACATTCTCGACCGCGTGTTCGTGCCGGCGGCGCAGAGTTGGCCGCTCGATCCGAGGAAGATGGAATACGTGCGGCATTTCGGGTTGTCGGGGAATGACGAGAAGATTTCCTTCCCTGCCGATGCGCCGGATCACGAGGTCACAGACCGGGCCCATGTCATTTATTACACGGGCGGCGTGGTGTTCAGTCATACGTTTCCCCACACGGGAGTTTATCGCTTCAAGCTCCGCATCTGGGGCAGCAAGGCGCTGAATATAGAGCAGGGGCCAAAGCTGAGTCTCAAACTCGACGCGCACGACGTCTCCGGCCGCGGGGTGCCCACAGGCGGGCCGGGGAAGATCGAGGAAGTCGTTTTCCAGACGGTCGTGCGCGCGGGCCGCCACGACCTCAAGTTCGAGATGGAAGGCATGGGCGTTTCGACCAACGCCACGAACCTCGCGCAGCGGCTCAACCGTGTCGGCCTCGAGTCCATCGAAATCAACGGCCCTGTCGTCGAGAACGAGCCGCAGGTGAAGGAGATTCTTGACGGTCTGCTGGTCGCGCGGCCCGGCGGCGATCTCAGGCCGCGCGAAGCGGCCCGGCGTGTTCTCGACCGTTTTGCGACGCGCGCGTTTCGGCGTCTGGTCACGAGCGGCGAGGTGGAGGAGTTGCTGGCGTTCTACGATCGCGCGACCCAGCGAGGCGACTCTTTCGAGAACTCGGTCAAGCTCGCCTTCAAGGCGGTGCTGGTCTCGCCGAACTTCCTCTTCCACATCGAGCAGGACCGTGACCCGCGCCAAGCGTATCGCGTCGGCGACTTTGAACTCGCGAGCCGACTCTCCTATTTCCTGTGGAGTTCCATGCCGGACGACGAGTTGTTCGCGCGGGCGGAGCAGGGGACGCTCCACGAACCCGCCGTGCTTGAAGCACAGACGCGCCGCCTGTTGCGGGACGCTAAGTCGCGCGAGCTGGCGCAGAGCTTCGCCCCGCAGTGGCTGGGCTTGGGCAGCCTGTACGCCGTGGCCCGCGAAGGCAAATTTCACACGGACCGCGGTGGACGACGGATGCTGGAAGACGAAGTGGTGAACTTCTTCGATCATCTTGTTCGCGGGGATCGCCCGATCACCGAGTTGCTGAAGGCCGACTACACGTTCGTCAACGAACCGCTGGCCAAGCATTACGGCCTGACGGACGTGAAGGGATCCGAGTTTCGCAAGGTCGCGCTCACGGGCGAGGTCGCGCAACGGCGCGGCGGCGTGCTCGGCATGAGCGCGGTGTATTTGTCCGTGTCGCATCCCAAGGACACGAATCCGTCCGGGCGCGGCAAGTGGGTGCTCGACGTGCTCCTGGGCACACCGCCCCCACCGCCCCCGCCGGATGTGCCGCTCCTGCCCAAAGAAGAGAAGGAGGGCCAGAAGCTCACCTTGCGCGAACGGCTCGCGCAACATCGCGCCGACCCGAACTGCGCCGGCTGTCATGCGAAGATCGATCCCATCGGCTTTGCGTTGGAGAACTACGACAACGTGGGCTTGTGGCGCGAGCAGGAGGCGGGCAAACCGCTCGACGTTTCCGGCGAGATGCCGGGCGGAAAGAAAATCAACGGCCCCGACGAATTGCGGAAGTATCTGGTCGCGGAGAAGCGCGACTTGTTCCGCCACAATCTCACCGAGCGTCTGCTGACCTTCGCGCTGCGGCGCGGACTGGAGTTTTACGACGAAGGCCCGGTGCGCGAGATCGGCCGGGCCGTGGCCCAAGAGGAGGACCGCGCCACGGCCCTCATCCTCGGAATCGTGCAGAGCTATCCTTTCCAATACCGTCAAAATCCCGAACTCAAAACCGCAATCAAATGAACAAATCCTGGCGACTCTCCCGGCGCACCTTCCTTCGCGGAACCGGTGCCATGCTCGCCCTTCCACTGCTGGACGTGATGACGCCGCTGGCCCGCGCAGGCAAATCCGCGACGGCGCTTCCGCCGGTCCGCTTCGCCACCATCATGTGTCCGAACGGCGTGCGCCCGAGCACCTGGTTTCCCACCCAGGAAGGCGCGCTCGGCGTATTGCCGGCGGCGTTGCAACCGCTCGACGCCGTGAAGCAGGAACTGCTCGTCTTCTCCGGCCTCTCGAACGACCTGTGCAAGGAAGCGCCGCATCACCGCGCCATCGCGGGCTTTCTCACCGGCGTGTCGCCGAAGCAAGGCAGTCCCTATGTCGGCATCTCGGCGGACCAGTTCGCCGCGCGCCGCCTCGGACAGTTCACGCGCCTGCCTTCACTGGAACTCGGCCTGCCCGAGACGCTCCAAAAGCAGGGCGATTGCGACGGCTTCTCCTGCGTCTATACCCGCAACATCGCGTGGAACTCCGCCACCACGCCGGTGCCCAAGGAAATCAATCCGCGTAACGCTTTCGACCGCCTCTTCCGCCATCTCGTGACCAAGGCCGCAGCCGGCCACGATGAACTGCCGCTTGTCACACAATCGCAGGACGACAAGAGCGTGCTCGACCATGTGCTCGCCGATGCGAAGCGGTTGCGCGGCAAAGTCAGCGAGGCCGACAAACACAAGCTCGACCAGTATCTCGAAGCGGTGCGCGACGTGGAGAAGCGCATCGACAAAATTATCGTGCCGGAACCGCATCGCGGCTCCTGGAAGCCGACCATCCCCGCGAACCTCCTCGCGCCGCGGACGCCGCAGACGATTC
>CAYVDZ010000756.1:1029-3133 GCA_964450575.1 uncultured Opitutus sp. | reverse complement strand
ATGGTGAGCAGCGACACGCGCACCTTCCAGATGGTCTGCCCGTAGAGCCTGAGGATGCGTCCCGGTTTGAGCCCGAGCACCAAACCCGCCAGCACGCCGGCGAACAACAGCGCGGTGCCGGTGGCGGAAAGCGCGTTGAAGTTGAAGATGGCCGATTCGGGCTCGGGATGCGCCACCACCGGGGGCACGCGCAGCACCGCCTTGTGGAGCAGGGGAGTTTCAAAGGTGGGCGCAAACACGCCGTTGAGCGCCGTCTTGATGGTCGGCAGGCCCCACAGGAAAACAAACACGCTCAGAAACACCCAGGGGAGCCAGGCTTTCCAGACCGGGCTGCCCGCAGGCGCCGTATGCGCGGACCGTTGTTCGTCACTGACCGCGTTTTCCTGCGTGTCCTTCGGCTGCCAGAATTTCATGAGCAACACCAGGGAACCCATCGAGACGAGCGCGGAGATGATGTCCACCAACGTGGGCCCGATGTAATTGCTGACGAAAAACTGGGAGATGCCGAAGGTCGCACCCGCCACCAGACAGGCCGGCCACACGGCGAGCATACCGCGCCACCCCGCCTGGGCCGCGATCAACCAGAACGGCACGATCAGAGAGAAAACGGGCAGCTGCCGTCCCACCATGGAGCTGAGCAATTGCAGGTCGATGTCTGTGATCTTGGCGAGAGTGATCAGCGGCGTGCCCAGCGCACCGAAGGCCACGGGTGCCGTGTTGCCGATGAGGGCGAGCTTGGCCGCCTCCAGCGGTCTGAACCCCAGACCGATCAGCAACGCCCCGCTGATGGCGACGGGGCACCGAGGCCGGCCGCACCCTCAATGAAGGCACCGAAACTGAACGCGATCAGGAGCGCCTGGATGCGCCGGTCGGCCGACATTGTGGCCACCTGCTTCTGCAAGACCGCGAACTGTCCGGTCTCAACGGTCAGGCTATAGATAAAAATCGCGTTGAGGATAATCCACCCGATCGGAAAAAGTCCGAAAGCCGCGCCATAACCGGCGGCGGCCGCGGCCAGCGCGGCCGGCATATGATAAACGAAAATGGCCACGCCCAAAGCCACCAGCAGGCCGGCGAGAGCCGCGATCTGCGCGCGGACATGCCAGAACGCCAGCAAACCCAAAAGCGTGACTACAGGGAGCGCCGCCAACAACGCGGACCAGCCGATGCCGCCCATCGGGGAATAGTTTTGGGACCAATTCATCGGGGTAAACTAAGGGGGGAAAAACGTCACCGGAAACGGCCGAAGGGTCGGCCGCGCAGCGAAATAAGTGAAATCGCCGGTAACCGGTCAACGCGCAAAAGAAAGTGCTCTGGCGCACCCGGATCAGCATCGACGCCCGGCGTGAGACGTCGGGCGAGTCCATGGGCATCATGCTCGCCAGCGCCGCACCGTTTTTTGCCCGGGAGGAGAGCCGGCCGATTGCGGTCGATGACGCGCTGCGCCGCAAAACCAGCGTAACATTCGGCGATCTGAATATCCTGGGCGAGGTGCGGGAAACCAGGAGCCCGCCGGAAAAAACGGGGAAGTAGGCGACGCCAGGCTCACCCGGTCGGTGGGCGTTGCCGCTGGCGATAGGCGCTGGGGGTGACGCCCATTTCGCGGCGAAAGGCCACGCTCAGGTATTCGGTATGCTCAAAGCCCATCCGCTCCGCAATGAGGGCGACCGGCAAGTCCGTTTCCACCAGCATGGCTCGCACTCGAGCCAGTTTCGTCCGCAGAATGTGCTCGTGCGGGGTGTGCCCGAAGAGGCGCTTGAATTTGCGCTCGAGCAACGTGCGCGAGATCGGCACCGCCCGAAGCACATCGCCGACCCCAATCCCTTCTGTCAAATGCGCGCGGATGTAGCGCACCGCCGCCGACACCTTGGGGTCGTCCACCGCCACGACGTCGGTGGACTGGCGCTGAACCACGCCAACCGGTTCGATCAGCCTCGCCTCGACGGGGACTTTTTCCCCTTCCATCAGGCGCGCGAGCAGCGAGGCCGCCTCATAGCCAGCCCTCCGGGCGTTGGGATTTACGCTCGTCAGCGGCGGTTCGCACAGATCGCAAAGCAATTCGTCGTTATGGACGCCGATCACGGCCACCACGTCGGGCACGGCC
>CAYVDZ010000756.1:0-1019 GCA_964450575.1 uncultured Opitutus sp. | reverse complement strand
GGCCTCCAGCACCTGCTGCCCGCGCACATCGTAGCACGCCAGAACGCCCACGGGTTTGGGCAGCCCTTGCAGCCACCGGGCCAGCTCCTCCAACGCGGCGTCCGAACCGGTGCGGGCCGCCCGGGGTCCGAAAACTGCGCAGTCGAAACCCGCCGCGCGCACCTGCGCGACAAAATAGCGCTCGCGCTGTACCGACCACCAGAATCGCGTATCGCCGCAGTAGGCAAAATGCCTGAAGCCGCGCTCGCGCAGATGATCGAACGCCAGCTGTGTCGCGGCCCGGCTGTCGGTCGCGACGCGCGGGAACACAGGATCCGGCAGTGCCGCCGCCACATCCACGACCGGCAGGCCCTTCGTCCGCAGCGCCGCCGCCATGCGGTCGCCCGTCACGCGGGCGATGATGCCGTGGCCCTCCCAGGCGCATAGCCAGGCGGGCACACCCGCGCCACGCCCCTGCTCGGATAAGCGGATGTCCCATAATTTCTGCTCGCGCAGCCAGACCCGCACGCCGTGCAGCAGCTCGCGGGCATAGGTGTTCGAGGTCTCGATCAGGAGGGCGACTTTCCGACGCTGGGGCACAGACCATAGGATAATTTCGGAACGCCCTATACGACGCAAAAAGGAACATCTGACGGAAAATCACAATTTTTATGTGGAAGAGCACATGGTCTCCTCTGTGCCGACCTGTTAATTTACTTTTGTTGTTCATTCCTCACGGAAATACCCCCGGCAATTCACACCGGTTATAACCCACCCCATGAAAAGATACCCATCGGCCTTGGCGGAGGCTGCACTCGCCGTCTCCTTGTTGTGTTGTCCCAGCCTGCGCTCCCAGACTGCACCTACTACTTCCGCTGAAAAATCCGAAGAGGTCGTGAAACTCACGACCTTCGTGGTGGAAGGCAAGCTCACCCACGAATACCGTGCCACCAACTCCTTCAGCGCAACCCGTCTGCCGGTGCCGCTGTCTGAAGTGCCTTTCAACGTCGCCGTTATCACTGAGGACTTCATACTCGATA
>CAYVDZ010000755.1:0-3138 GCA_964450575.1 uncultured Opitutus sp. | reverse complement strand
CGCGGATGATAGCGGCCGGTGAGAAACTCCGCCCGAGTGGGTGAGCAGACGGGCGAAACATAGAAGCGATCGAGCGTGACGCCGCCCTTGGCGATCGAGTCGATATTCGGGGTGCGCAGCATCTGGTTCCCGTTTTGCGAGTAGTCGCCCCAGCCGGCGTCGTCGGCCAGGAAAATGACGACATTCGGCCGGCTCCCGGCCGCCGCTCCAACGGCGGTGGTAGCGGCGGTACTGGCGAGAATGAGAAGCGTGAGCAGGGGTGGGCGGAAGGAGAACATAAGACGGACAAGGGGGCGGCGGAGAAACGAAGCGTTAATGGAGAACCTGCGGATTACCTGCGTGCTGGTGTCGCGGACGGAGATGCCGGTTTGGCGAGCACATGGGCTTGCAACCGCTGGACGTACTCGTTGCCGCGCTTTGCGGCGTTCGGATCAACGGTGGGCATCGTGCGGATAAACTCCAGCAGCGGCGCGGCCTTGGCCCCAAGTGCGTCGATCGTATCCATCGCTGCAATACCGGCGTACGCGTTGGATTTCGTCGGATCGGCGCAGTCCTTGAGCACGTCGAGGGCGCGAGCGAGCTCGGTGGCAGTACCGTATTTCGCGAGTGCTTCGGCGGCGGCGATGCGCACGCTGTAGGCTGCATCAGAAAGTGCGGTGTTGAGCTCGGCCTTGAGGGCGTTTACGGCGGGCTGCCCGCGCATCAGAGCGCCCATTGCGCCCCAGTAGCGGACGCCGCTGTCGGCATCGCGCAGATAGGATTTCAATTGCGGCACGGCTTCCGGGCGCATGAGGGAGGCGACGTCGGCGGCGGCAAACACGCGGGCAAACGGATAAGCGGCGTCCGTGGCGAGCGCATCGCGCGGGGATTGTTTCCCGGAACGCACGTGAACTTCGGCTTCGGTCAGGAAACCGGTATCACGAATCCGCGCCGCCGCGCCCTGGAGCTCGCGACGGAGCGTCTCGAGCACCGCGCGATGCTCCGGCAAGGCAGCCAGATTACGCACCTCATCGGGATCGTTCTGCAGGTCGTAGAGCTCCTCGGGGGCCTTTGGCTCGCGCCAGAAGAGCGACTGCGCCTCGTTGAGCTTGCCCGCCTCGAACAGCTTTCGCCAGACCTGCGTGGTGGGGGTCCTGAATTGGGTGCCAACGTGCTGCGCCTGCGAACGGTGCGGCAGGTAGTTGCGAAGGTAGACGAAGCGCCCGTCTGTCACGGAGCGGACGAGATCGTAACGTTCATCCATGCGGCCGCGAAAGCCGTGGAGGAATGAGGGGCCACTCACTTGAAACGTCCCGGCAAAAGCGTGGCCCTGCATCGTCGAGGGGGGGCGGATACCGGTGATGCTCAGCATCGTGGGGGCGAGATCCACGAAACTCACGAGCCGCCCGGACTTCGCTCCGGGCGCGTACTCCTTCGGGGCGAGGTGTTGCCACTTGGGAGGAAAGTAAACCACCAGGGGTACACTCAGACCGGAATCAGACGGCCAGCGTTTACTTCGCGGGAGGCCTGGGCCGTGGTCCCCGTAATAAAAGATGATCGTGTCCTCGCTCAGGCCGGCCCCGGCTACTTCTTTGAGTCGCTGACCCGCGATCGCGTCCACTTCGCTGACTTTGTCGTAGTACTGGGCCCAATCGCGGCGGACTTCGGGAGTGTCGGGGTGGTAGGCCGGCACCCGGACTTTCCCAGGATCGACGATCGCCACGTGTGGCCGTTTATAGACCTGGCCCTCGTGACTTTGGGTCGCATTGAAGACCGCGAAGAATGGCTGCCCAGCGGGGCGATTGCGCCAGTGAGCCTGATTGGAGGAAACGTCCCAGACCTGGCCGGGTTTGGTGAGGTTGTAATCCTCTTTGGAGTTGTTGGTGCAGTAATAGCCGGCTTCCCGAAGGTACTGGGGAAACATTCGGGTGCCCTCGGGCATGGCGACTTCGCTCCGCATGTGTTCGGCGCCCAGCGAATTCGCCATCATTCCCGAGATGATGGTGGTGCGGGCGGCCGCGCAGACCGGCGAATTGGACCAGGCGCGCTTGAACAACATTCCTTTCGCCGCCAGCGCGTCCACATGGGGAGTGCGTGCGACGGGATCACCAAACGCGCCCATGTGGGGCCCGTGATCTTCGCTGGTGAGCCAGAGGACGTTTGGCCGGTCCGCGGCTTTCAGCTCAGCGAGAGAGAGCGCAATGAAGATGAAGATGGAGATGAGACCAAAGAGGCGGGCCATGAAGAGATGGGGTCGGGGTCGCGGGCGTAGATTGAGCTCATCGTGCTCCGCGGGCGTAAACCCGTACGGAAAACGGCGAAGGGATCGCCCGCAAACGGGATTAAGAAGTCCGAATTGGTGCCAGAGGCCGGGATTGAACCGGCGACCAAAGGCTTATGAGTCCTCTGCTCTACCACTGAGCTACTCTGGCTGACCAACTGCTAACTAAACACTTACGTTATTTCCTTTGATTGAGTTCTACAGGTGTTTTCTACGGGTTAACCGTGTTCGAGAGCAACCGGGAGAAAACATGAGAAAAACAACTTGGGAAAGAACGTCCGTGCAATCGCTGCCCCGCAATGGAGCGAGCGGGCGGTATTACGCAAGGTGGACCATTGCCGGCAAGCAGAAATGGGTGAATCTCAAAACCGACGTTTTCAGCGTCGCGAAGCTGCGAATCCTAGATGAAGCCGCCCAGGTTGAAATAGTGCGGCAGAGTGGTGCCGCCGTAACGGCCGGCAAGGGCCCCGTCGGTGACCTGGTCCAGTTATATGAGGAGAGCGTGAGGGAAAACGCCGGGCTTAAGCCGGCATCGATTACGGCCCGGAGAGTCGCGTTGAATAAACTGCTCAAGACGTGGCCTAGGATCGGCTGAGCGGGCGGGGCGGATCGTTCCTGCCTTCGACATGGAAGGCGCGAAGCTCCAGCGTCACCAATGCCTTTCGGCTGAGCGGGCGGGGCGGACTCGTCGATGCGGCCGCAAAGGCCCGCGAGGTCGTGGCGTCACCAATGCCTTTCGGCTGAGCGAGCGGGGCGGACTCGTACTCGTCCGTAGCGACGTACTATCCACCGTCACCAATGCCTTTCGGCTGAGCGAGCGGGGCGGACCTTTTCCGCCACGTTGTGGGCGACGCCTGCCACCCACGAGTCACCAATGC
>CAYVDZ010000754.1:0-3144 GCA_964450575.1 uncultured Opitutus sp. | reverse complement strand
ATCCCGCCGCCGTCATGGCTTGGCTGAATCTGGCGGACCATCTCGCGCAGTCCGGTCGCCACGAAGAGTCCATAGCCACCTTCCGGCATGCCTTGTCCCTCAAACCCGACGATCCGTACGGCTGGAATGACCTCGCCTGCGTCCTGGTGCTGGTGGGCCAGCCGGGCGAGGCCGTTCCCGCGTTCGAACGCGCCCTCGCTCTTAAGCCCGCCTTCCCGGAGGCCCACACGAATTTCGGCAACGCCTTGCGCGACCTCGGTCGCCTGGAGGAGGCGATCGGTCATCACCGCCGCGCCGTGGAACTGGACCCCGCGTATCCAGAAGGTCACAACAACCTCGGCGTGGCGCTGGCGCAGGCCGGACGAAGTCAGGAGAGCCTGGCCCACTTCGAGCAATCGCTCGCGGCGCGACCGGGAGACGCCGCCACGTACGACAACCTCGGTAACGCCCTTCGTGACTTGGGGCGCTTTGAGGAAGCGATCGCGCGACACCAGGAGGCGCTGCGGCTCAAGCCGTCGATGGCTGAAGCACATGCTAATCTCGGCCGCACAGTGTTCGCTGCCGGAAGAGCTTCGGCGGCACTGCCGCATTTCGCCCGGGCGCTTGAACTGAAACCCTCCCTCCATTCCTTCCGCGCGAATTATGCTTCAGCGTTGGTGAGTGCCGGGCGCGGGGAAGAAGGGTTCGCCCAGCTGCAACGGGCCGTTCAGCTTGCGCCGGAATCAGCGGAGGCTCACGCCAATTTTGGTTCCGCCCTCGCCCAGCGCGGACAAATCGAGGACGCCATCACCCATTTTCGCCTCGCCGTTGAACGCGCGCCCGGGTTCGGCGGAGCCCACGAAAACCTTGGCACGGCCCTCGCGACCCTCCGGCGCTGGGCAGCCGCCCGCGAAAGCTTCGAGACGGCGGTGCGCTTGAATCCCGATTCTCCGTTGGCGCGGGTTCAGCTGGCCATTACTTTGGTGAACGAAGGTCGTCTGGCCGACTCTGTGCCGCACTTCGAAACCGCGCTCCGGCTGCAGCCGGGCTCGGCGGAATTGCACGATAACTTTGGCCAGGTGCTGCGTGCTCTCGGCCGCAATCGCGACGCTTTCGAACACATGGAAGAGGCGGCGCGGTTGCGATGGGAAAAGCGTTAATGGAAAACGCGCAGGCCAATTGTGATTTCAAGCACGATCCACGCGGAAGTATCCGATAAACGGATTCGGTCTCCGTGGTCAAAGCCGGCGCGGAGCGCCAAGGCCAGGAATGCCGCGGTAGTGACGCCCCGAAGTGTTTTTATCGGCGGCTCACTTCCACGTCTCATCGAAGAATCCGGCAGAAACAATCCTGCCCGGCCAGCGCGGACCCGGCATCTCCCGCAGGTCGACAATCGCAAAATCAGGAAGCTTCGGCGTCTGTAGCGAGTTAGTGCCATAGGCCTCGTCGCGGAAGTCGATGCCGCTGTTGAGGACGACATAGCGCGATCCGTTACTGAGCGGATTGGGAAAGATGAGAACCGGGGCATGATGCGCCGCATCGTACGTCGTCCCGCGAAAGGAGAGCGCCTGGGCATCCCAGCTAAGCGGAAGTTTGCGGGTCGCCAGCATGCGCGCGAGGACCTGATTCGACGAGGCATCGCCCCAGAGAATGAGATTCCGGTTCGCAATATCGTCAGCGGTCACATCGCGATCGTCTTTGATAATCACATCGCCGCGGAAGAGATCGCGCCAAAGTTTCGTCGCTCGCGTGAGCTCATTCTCGGCCCAAGCCCCGATCGCGGGATTCAACGGTTTGCCGGTCGGGCGCACGAAAAGAAACGGCTCCATGAACGCATCGTCGATGGGACCGGTGAGTCCCGGGATCTTGCGCGGATGGCCCGCGGAACGAGCCGCGATGGTGCCAGCATCCTTGGCCGCCCAGCGGTCGTTTTCCTTCGCCAGCCAGTGTACGGGACCGGCGTGGCCCAGCGTGACGCGCTGATCATCGACGGTGACCGATAGGTTCTTCGCATTTTCGAGGGTTAACGTGAAAACGGCGACGTTGCTCGTCTTCAACTGGAGCTGCGTCGGGGTGGTGAAGCGCAGGCGCACGTCGGCCCGTTCCCAGTGTTGCCCGAGTTCCCGCAGCGTGACCCGGCCCGAGCCGGGATAACGGAGCGTGTAGGTGGTAAAGTGTTCCTCGCGCGGAGATGGATCGCGACCCTTGGCGACGATCTCATCGAGGCGTGCCGCCACCACATTTTTTGTTTCGGGATGAAATTTGTGCGCGGTTTGAGGCCCGATGTGATGCTCAAGCGTCAGGCCTTCCGCCGCCATCGCGCGGGCCATGATGTCGGCCGCCTGCTTTTGCGGATCGATTTCGCCGCTGTAGGCGACAACCGGGAAATTAAAGAGATTTGCCGCGTATCCAGTCGCGTCATACCAGCGCCAGAGTTTTTGTTCCCAAGGGGTGCGTTCCGGTTTGCCGGGGCCCAGCACTTTCGCGTAAACCGCCGTCTCGGCGAAACCCGCTCCCGGCCCCGCGGCGGCCCAAAGATGAGGATGGTGGGCCGCCAGGTGCCAGGTACTGGCTCCGCCCATGGAGAAGCCGCGCACCACCATCCGCAGCGGGTCAACCCGGTAGGCGCCACGCACGGCCTCCATGGCCTCGAACACATCCACTTCGCCCGCGAGTTTGGTCGCATTACAGTAGCGGCCATACGGCGTCAGGATGATGCCTTCGGCAGGAGTAATTTCAGTGTCGCGCGCCGTCCGGTCTCGCTCGGTGATGAAGCCAAGCTCGGTGCGCTTCTCCCCGCGCCCGAGGAGGAAAACGTCCAGCCGTCGCGCGGTGGATTCCGACCGTTTCCAGCTGGCCGGCAGGGTGAGCGCATAGGGCTGGATCGACCCATCGAGTTTGGAGCGATAGCCGCGAATCACGGTGCCGGTCGCTTCGGTCCACGGCGCCGAACCCGCCCGCAACTGGGCGGCACGCGTGTGCCCGGTCGCGAGCAGTTGGCGTGCGGTGTCGACGTGTTTGAGATCGAAGAACTCGTCATAACGCAGAGCCCATTCGACGGCTTTGTGGAAAATTTCGACATCGGGTAGTCGGTCCGCCAGCGCGGACTTTCCGGGAGCAGCCAGGTCGCGGGCAAGTTGGTCGATTTCCTGCCGGAGTGCGGCC
>CAYVDZ010000753.1:0-3144 GCA_964450575.1 uncultured Opitutus sp. | reverse complement strand
CTTGTTGATCCCATTCACGTCCACGGGCCGCAGCGGGTGTTTTTCATCGACCGGCAGATAATCCGGTCGCCCATAAATCTGCCGCGTACTTGCAAAGACGATACGAATGGTCGGGTTGTGCAACCGGCAGGCTTCGAGGATCGCCAGTTGCGCGCGACCGTTGATATCGAGATCCGTCTGCGGATCGGTCATCGAGTCCATGTGACTCGTCTGCCCCGCAAGATTGAACAACACATCCTGCCCGCGAATCAGACTCGGAAGCTTGGGCCAGTCGCGCACGTCCGCGACGTGAATCTTCACCTGCGAAGCAATGCCCGCGAGATTGCGCCGGTTGCCGCCGTATTCCGGCACGAGGCTGTCGACCACGGAGACGCGCGCACCGAGCGCCACGAGCGTCCGCGCGAGATTCGAGCCGATGAAGCCCAATCCACCTGTAATCAAAACGCGTTTGCCGGAAAACGCGGACTGCAAATTCAACGGGGCTGGCATGTGACGCGCAGCAAACACGCACCCCGACGCCCGCGCCAACTCGAAAGTGCGGAAGTCATCTGTGCCGCTCCACCTGAACCGGCCTTCCCCATTCGGCTCCCACGGGCCGTTCGAGCCTGCGCCACCTCAGGGAAGCGCCCGTTGTGGCGCAAGATTGAGCCGCAACACGGCCACGCCCAATGCCCGCGGATCACCGGGCGCATCAAAGAGCGGCTCCGGCGTGCGCAGCTCGAGCGTCGTCTTTCCCGGTGGCAACACCACCGCCGAAAAACGCCGCGACGCCCGCTCTTCTCCGATATGCACGCGTGCGGTGGCGGGCGCCGTCAACGTCGCCGGCCCCGGTACCGCTTCCTCCGGCTCACCGGCCGGGCCCACCAGCGTCAGGGTACGTTCCACCGGGCTCCATCCGTCCAGACTTCCCGTCACGAATAACGGATACGCGTGCGGATTGTCGATTTCGACGGTCGCCTTCCCCGCCGTCCACCGCCAGCGGTCCCCGGATTTCGGATCGTTTTCCTCGTCGTACCAGCCCTCTGTTTCCCGCGCGCGGATAAACGCCGGATGCCGCGTATCCACCAAAGCAAACCGCGGTGTTACCTGCCGGCGCGCATCACCGGGCAACTGCACCGCGACGCGTCCGCCTTCCAGATCCCACGCTCCCCGCAGTTCCGTGTTCAACCGTCCTTCGTACGTGTGCGTGGGAAAATACTGCTCCGTCCGCAGGAGAAAAACATTGGCCCACAGCCGCGACCACATGTCCGGAAACAGCAGATTCACCGACTTCACGTCCGCCATTCCCTCGATCAACTGCAACTGCGGGAGCTCGCGATCCACCATCAGGGGCGGACGACTCAGCTTCCAGATGAACATCCCGCACGCGAGGACGTTAAAACCCAGCACCACGATGGCCACGCCTGACACCAGCAACCATTCGTGCAGCCGACCGCTTCGACGCAAGGTCACCCACCAGCAAAACGCCGGCAGGAGCAGCGGATAAAACACCGCGAACAATTTGTACGCATCATAGCTGGCGTTCGTCCCCAAACGCGCGCCCCGCGCCTGCAGGAAGAGATAACCCGCGAGGATCGGCACCGACACCGCCAGAGCCACCCACGCCACGCGTGCACGTTTCTGAAACGCCCGAATGAAGGCCCACACCAGTAGCCCTACGACCACCGCCGACAATACCCAGCGCAACCCGAAGAACGACCACGCTTCGAGATCCGGGCCCTGCACCATTCCCAGCCAGCCTTCCGCCGTCAGGCCGGGAATGCGCCAGCCGAAATCGTACGTTTGCAGTAGCATGAAGCGCTCCGCGAGGCCCGCCACCCGGGGCGCGAACACCGCCGCACTCACCGCCAACGGCACCGCCATGGCGAGCAGCCACCGCCCGAGCCGCAACCACTGCCGTTGCCACACGGCGAGCCCGATCGCGTACGTCGCCGCCGGCACCAAGCAAACGAGAATGATAAAGTTATAGCTCCCCAAGATCAGCCAGTAAGCGATGCCCTGCACACCCCCAAACATCAGCACGCATCGCCAGGTCAGCTGACCGCGCCACAAGGCGATGCCCGACCACGAAAGTAATGCGATCGCCTGCGCCGCCAGCAGCTGTCCCGGCGAAACGTGGGCGACTGCATACCACATCACCGGGCTGATTCCGAACAGGCCGGCGATGATCAAGCTCACCCCTCCGCTGTAACCAAAAAGAACGCGCGAAGACCAGAACACGACCGGCAAGGTCCCCGCCAGAAGCACGGCGGTCAGCAGTGTCGCGATTTCATGCGGAGCGCAGTTCAGCACCGTGCCATTTAGGGCCATCAACGCCGCCGGCGTGAAATGATTCAGCCGAAGCCAGTAGTCGAAAAAGTTGTCCACCGAGTGCACCCGCACCACTTCGACCAGCCCGATAAAACCGTCCCGATCCGTCCGCGCGAACTCCATCAAGACCCTCGCTCCGGCCGCATAATCCGCCGCATCGCAGCTCCCCAGCGAGATGGTTGTCAACCCGCGCGAGGCGATCGCAACCGGCAGCACCAATACGGCCAGACATCCGGCCATCGCGGCCCAGACGAGTCCGACGCGCGTCACATCCGTGTAGGCCGCTCGCACGCCACGCCGGTACAGCGCAATTCCCAACAGTCCGGCCGGGATGAGTTCACTCCAGTAACCATAGGCGTTGGTTCCTTCCAGGCCGGCGTGCGCCCCGATCCACACCACGAGCGATTGCAGCGCGAATCCCGCAGGCGTGACCAGCACCGGCCAGAATCGCGCCCAAGGCCGGGGCATGAGCAGCAGCGCCGCGCCTGCGCCCCAAAACAGCACATGCAGCAACAGCGCAAACGCCACCAGGTGGTGCATCATATCACGGCTTGCGCGCCGCGCCGAAGACCGAGGTGCCCCACGCCCAACGTCCCCCCGTTCTCAGCCAGGCATGCTCGAAGGCCATGAGGCCATTGAATCCCGCCTCCACCGGCGCCGGATAACGCTTCACATCACTGGTGTCGCGAGCGGTGCGAACGAGTTTTCGTTTCGCCCACACGAGCGGAAAGGGCAGCGCGTTCCAATGCGTCGTCTTTCGCTCCGTGAACCCAGCGCCTCCGAGCAACGCATCGATCTCGGGGCGCGTGTAGCGGTGTTTGGTCTCACACGAAT
>CAYVDZ010000752.1:0-3153 GCA_964450575.1 uncultured Opitutus sp. | reverse complement strand
ATCCGCGTGTCGCGAGTACCCGCGCCAGTCTGGAAAAGCGTCTCATGGACGAGCTCAAGCGCACCGGCGACCCGCGCCTGATCGACAACGGAAAGTTCTTCGAAACGCCGCCAATGTCGGGTCCGGTGGCGGACAACGCACCGAAGAAAGGAAAGAAAAAGTGAGAGAAGTGAAACGCCTGGACCTCGGCGGCAACGTCGTGAACTTGTGAACGAAAGCCAGATTTCAACCGCCGGAATCAGTCTGCATCCCCTGATGTTCATTTCGCTCAGACTCTTCCCGTGGCTGTTATTGATGACCGCTTTGGCCCATGCCGCCGGAACGCCGTCAAAACCCAACGTCCTGTTTATCATCTCCGACGACCTGACCGCGACCGCGTTGTCGTCGTACGGAAACCAGATCTGCCGGACACCCAACATCGACCGGCTGGCCGCGCAGGGAACCCGGTTCACCCGGGCGTATTGTAATGCCACCTACTGCGGTCCTTCGCGGGCGTCCTTTATGTCTGGATACTACCCGCACGCGACGGGCGTGCTCGGCTACACCAGCCCGCGCCCGGCGATCGGCGAACGGGCCACATGGGCGCAACATTTCAAGAATGCCGGCTATCACACCGCGCGCATCAGCAAGATTTATCACATGGGCGTGCCGGGAGGAATCGAAGAAGGAGGCGATGGCCGCAATCACAACGGCGGCGATGGCGCCGACGATCCGGCCTCGTGGACGGAAAAATACAACAGCCCCGGTCCGGAGTGGAGAGCTCCCGGCGTCGGCGAGACGCTCGAAGGTAATCCGGATGGCAAAAAACCGGTGGTCGGCGGGAATACGTTTGTCGTGGTCGAGGCGGACGGCGACGACATGGTGCACTCCGACGGCAAGACCGCCGCGAAGGCCGTGGAACTGATCCAACGCCACGCGCGCAATCAAAAGGCCGCGGCGGCGGGCAGCGCCCAACCTTTCTTTCTCGCGGTCGGGTTCGTACGACCGCACGTGCCGTTCGTTTCACCGAAGAGCTACTACGAGCCCTTCCTGCCCTACGACAAAATGCCGCTCCCGCCCAAGATCCCGGGCGATTGGGACGACATCCCCAAGGCCGGCATCAATTACAAGACGAGCGTCAATATGAAGATGGACGTCCGTCGCCAGAAGAAGGCGGTGGGCGGATATTATGCGTCGGTCACCTATATGGACGCCCAAGTCGGCAAGGTGCTCGACGCTCTCCGGAATTCCGGAATGGACGACAACACCATCGTGATTTTCACGAGCGACCATGGGTATCATCTGGGTGAGCACGACTTCTGGGCCAAGGTCAGTCTCCGGGAAGAATCCGTCGCCGTGCCGCTCATCATTCGCGTGCCCGGCAAGAAGCCCGCCGTCGTGAACTCGCTCGTCGAGCTGATCGATCTCTATCCCACCGTAGCCCAGCTCTGTGGATTGGACGTACCGGCGCGGCTGCAAGGAAAGGATATCTCGCGGATGTTCGACCAACCCACCCATTCCGTGCGGGAGACGGCGTTCAGTGTCGCGCCCTCGACCAAGGGATTTCTGCTGCGCGAAGATCAATGGGCGTACCTGCAATACGCCGAGGACGCGTCGCTCGGGATGGAGTTGTTCGACATGAAAAAGGATCCGCAGCAATATACCAACCTCGCGAACAAGCCCGAGTTCGCTCCGGTCGTGGCTCGCTTCAAAGCGCAACTCACGGCGACGTTACGTTCGCTGCGCGACAACGACCTTGAGCAGCGACCGGTCCAGTAATCCGCACGCATCCAGCCCCAAACCAGCTCGCGGCTCGCGTTACCGAGCTCGAACTCAAAATAATTTTCAGGCGGCAATGACGGATCCAAAGCGCAATACGACGAACTACGGTTTGCTCTCCCGGTTCGCGTTGATTCAATTCTTCCGATCGAAGCGGAATGAAAGAGAACACCTGTTTTTCGCAGGCTACGGATTGATCCGCTCCGCGACGTAATCCGCGACCGAGAATGCTCCGTGGCGATCAGTCCGGCGCGCCCAGTAATTCAATGAGACAAAATCACCCCACTCTTCTTCTCCTCCTTCTCATCTGGTGCGGAACCGCGATCGCATTCGCGGCCGAGCCGAAGCGACCCAATATCCTTTTCGCCATCGCCGACGATTGGGGGCGCCACGCCAGCGCGTACGGCACGCCGTGGATAAAGACGCCTGGCTTCGATCGCGTCGCCCGGGAAGGACTGCTCTTCAACAATGCCTTCACCCCGAATGCGAAATGCGCCCCGTCACGCGCGATCGTCCTCACCGGACGTCAATCGTGGCAGCTCGAGGAAGCCGGCAATCACATGCCCTTCTTTCCCACCAAATTTAAAACCTGGCCCGAGACCCTGATCGAAAAGGGCTGGTTCGTCGGCATCACCGGCAAGGGCTGGTCGCCCGGAGTGGCACTGACCAACGACGGCAAACCACGCAACATGTTCGGCCGCGCGTTCACTCAACGCACCGCCCCGCCGCCGGCCAAGGCGATCAGCCCGAATGACTACGCGGCGAACTTCACCGACTTTCTCGACACCGCCCCCAAGGATCAGCCGTGGTGCTTCTGGTTCGGAGCGACCGAGCCGCACCGCGCCTACGAATTTCAGGCCGGCGTCAACAAGGGCGGCAAACGCCTCAGCGACATTCCCCGCGTGCCCGCGTATTGGCCGGACAACGACATCGTGCGCCATGACATGCTCGATTACGCGTACGAAGTGGAACACGTCGATCACCACCTCGTGCGCATGCTCGCCGAGCTGGAGAAGCGCGGCCTGTTGGAGAACACGGTCGTCATCGTCACCTCCGATCACGGCATGCCGTTCCCGCGGGTGAAGGGGTATTCGTATTTGGATTCCAATAACGTTCCGCTGGCCATTCGCTGGCCCGGCGGAATCAGGCAGCCCGGTCGCGTGCTCGAGGACTTTGTCGATTTCACCGACATCGCACCCACGATGCTCGATCTTGCCGGCATCACGCCGGCGGCAAGTGGCATGGCGCCGATCACCGGACGGAGCTGGCGAGAGATTTTCGAAAGCACCCGGAACGGCCAGGCGATTGCGGCCCGGGACCACGTACTCATCGGCAAGGAACGCACCGATGCCGGCCGGCCGAACGACGTCGGCTATCCGATCCGCGGCCTCATCC
>CAYVDZ010000751.1:0-3164 GCA_964450575.1 uncultured Opitutus sp. | reverse complement strand
GCGACCTCAAACAGGCCGCCATGCAGCAACTCCTCACCGGCCAAACCCGCCTCCCCGGCTTCCACGGCGAGTGGGAGGTGAAGCGGTTCGCTGACATTGCATTTCCCAGACGCGACAGAATTGATCCGAGAAAGATTGGCGTCCAAGAGTTCTGCGTCGAACTGGAGCACATCGAATCAGCAAGCGGTGAACTTCTTGGAAGCACGAGCACGGGCGAGCAAGCATCACTCAAATCAGTTTTCTGCGCCGGTGATGTGCTCTTCGGGAAACTTCGCGCATATCTCCGAAAGTATTGGCTCGCGACACGCTCGGGCGTCTGCTCGACCGAGATTTGGGTGTTTGCGCCAAAGGATCGACTAACGACAACGGAATTTTTGTTTCAGCTCGTCAAGACGGACGAGTTTATCGAAGTCGCAAGCAATTCATACGGCACACACATGCCGCGCTCCGACTGGAACATCGTGAAGAACTACGAGTTGAAAGTTCCGCCCCTCCCCGAACAAACCGCCCTCGCCGCCGTGCTGACGGACATGGACGCGGAACTGGCGGTACTGGAGCAGCGGCAGGCCAAGACCCGCGCCCTCAAGCAAGGCATGATGCAGGAACTGCTCACCGGCCGCATCCGACTCGTATGAATCGACTTGTCGCGCCAAACCTTTCAACTTCGAGGTCACCGATGGTCCCGCCCTGGAACAACGCCGCCGTGCTACCGCCCGTCCGCCCCGGCCAACCCGGCCACAGCCCGGACCGCTCTCCCTACCGCGTTGCGCTCTCCGCCGTCATCGAACGTTTCGCCACCTCACCCCACCGTATTCGCATACTCCGAGGTCTAATCGATTACCGACGCGCTCTCGCGCAAACCATCATCGCAGACGGGTTTCAGTGGCTGGACGGAAGCTTTTTAGAACATAAAGAAGCACTTACTGGCGAAGCGCCCAAGGATGTGGATGTCGTTACCTTCTATGCACTCCCCGAGGGGAAGACTCAGGACGATCTTTTCGCCGAAAACCCAGCCCTTTTCGATCACGATCAGGTGAAACAAACGTATTTGGTCGATTCTTTCACCCACCAGATCGGTTTGTCGCTCGAACGCTTCGATGTGCGCCAAGTTTCCTATTGGTATAGCATGTGGTCCCATCGCCGGAACGGGGTATGGAAAGGCTTTGTCCAAGTAGAGCTTTCGACCGCGGAAGATCAAATCGCCTCCAGCCTGCTGGATCAGGTCGAAAAAGAAGGAGCCTGCCCATGAACCACGATGACTACCTTTTCACCGCTTCGGAAATCAACGAGCTCGAGGCCATCTTATCTGAGATTCCAAAGTCGCGTGTCATTGATCGCAAAAGCTTCGAGGCTCGCCTGAAAAACGCCCAGGAAGCGTTGGCTAAAATCGATCCGACGCTGCTCCCCAAGAAAGCCCGGCTCACCTTCCGGGGAACACCCGTTTTCGGCAGCCATGGCATCGCGGCGGAATTTGCGACCAAAGCCTCCAGCGCGTTCACGGAGGCGTTTACTGCCATCGTCGCGGGAATCTCCGACAACCTCCGCTACATGGGGCCGATTCCGGATAAACAGAAGAACCAGCTCATCATCACCGGTACCGCCATCGGCTCCTTTGGCTTTGAATTCGAATTGCCGCCGCCTCCGGTTTCAAAAGAGCCAGGCCAATCAGAAATCAATCTGGGAGTCCTGCAAAACACCGAAGTCGCCATGCAAAAGCTGGAAACCTTGTTTCGCGTGGCATCCGAAGGCAATGACGACGATCTCTCCGAGCTGGTTGACGAGCTGCATCCGCGCGCGGTGAAAAAGGTCGCCGACTTTCTAGGCTACGTCTCCGAGCAAAACGCCTGGTGCAGCTTGGAGTTCAACCAATCCACGTTCCGATTTTCAGATAGTGATCAGGTGAGAAGCTCAGCCGAAAGGTTGAACGGTGATAATATCAAAGAGACCACGGAAGAGTTCACCGGTCAGGTAGTCGGTGCTCTGCCCGTCGGACGAACCTTTGAATTCAAGCTGACCGATCAAAAAGGGGTCTTGCGTGGGAAGGTGGGGCCGGAAATCGAGGACCCGGATGTCCTCAACCAGAGCTATCTCTATAAACCCGCAATCATCACCCTGAATGTGGTGCAAGTTGGCCAAGGGCGTCCGCGCTACACGTTAGTCAATCAGGGGGGAATAAAGCCTCTTGGAGCATAGGCCTCATCGCATAATAAAATTTTACTACAGCTGCTCCAACACCGCCAACGCTGCCGTGCTGACGGAGATGGATGCGGAGCTGGCGGAGCTGGAGCAGCGGCAGGCCAAGACCCGCGCCCTCAAGGAAGGCATGATGCAGGAACTTTTAACCGGACGCACCCGTCTCGTCTGACCGCAGAGCCGGCTTGCTCTGTGTGCTACACTGCCCGACGTTTCCCACCGATGTCTGACTCGCCTCATCCCGACCTCATCGAGTTTCGCATCCTCCCCGAAGACGGCGGGCATGAGGTGCCGGTGGGGCTGCTTTTGCAGGGGCTGCAGGGGCTACAGCAGCTGATCCACTTCAGCGCGCTTTCCATCGAAAACCGCACGGTTAAACAGCGGGTGCGGGTATCTGCGGATATTCAGCAGCGCTACACGCTGCATTGCCGCCCGCCCGAAGCGGGCAGTTTCAAGGTGTCGGGCCGCGTGGGCGATTTGCGCCACGGTTTGTTTAACACCGGCGAGGTGAGCCGGGTCATGGGCTTGGTCTACGATTTTTCCCACGCCACCCTCGTCGCCAATGAGCGGGAGCTGCTCACGCTGGTGCCCGACAGCCGCCTGCCCGTGCGCATGCTCGACTGCCTGCGCGGCATGGCACCACCACCGGGCTCCGGTTACGCGTTTGAGTTTCAAAACTGCGTCGGCGCGGCGGTGCGTCTCGACGAAGTGCTCTGCGCCCAAATTGAGATCGTGCTCGGCGCACCCGAGCCCCGCCAGAGCGAGCGCACCATCACGGGCGAGTTGCGCAGCATCGCCTTCGCCGAACACCGGCTCTCCCTCTACTACGCGCCGAAAGGGCGCACGCTGGAATGTCTCTACGACGAATCCCTCGAGCCCATGTTATTTGAAAACCGCCGCGATCTCATTCAAGTCACCGGCCAGGTGGAAGACGCCGACGACGGGCACCCGCGCCGCATCGTCGAGGTGTC
>CAYVDZ010000750.1:0-3171 GCA_964450575.1 uncultured Opitutus sp. | reverse complement strand
GGAAGGACGCGGCCGCCAAGGCCTCGATCGGTTGGAGCGCAACGAACGGTGGCGTCGTCGATGGATTCAACCCGACCTCTCGCAGCGGTTCGCAAAAATGGGCGGACGCCGGCGCCAGCGTGGGCATTGCGGTCGCCGAAAGGTACATCTGACCGTCGCGCACGGGAAAGCGCCGCCTGAGGTCGCCGTCGGGATCGGGCCATGCGTATAAGACGAGATCGAATCGGGCCAGCCACGCCGTGAGATCTGAGGGAAGCGGGGTGCCGGGCGGTGCAAACAACGCGCTCCAACGTCCTTCGTGTTGCGAATGCACCACGTCGATCAGGCCTCGCGCCGTGGCCAGAGCGGCCGCGGTCGCGTTGCCCACGAGTTCAATGCGGACCGCGGGCCAGCGTTGCCGTAAACACGCCAGCGCGGGCAGCGTGACGATGAAGTCGCCGAGCGCGCCGCCTCTGAGGACAAGGATTGTGTGCATCCCCGTGGGTCGTGCCGGACAGAGGACTGAGCGGGCTGGAGGGCGCGAGTCGTGCTTCGTAACCGCTGCTCAGGGCGCTTTCTTGGTGGCAGCAGCAGCCGTCGGACGCTGATAGGCTTCGAGGTTGGCCGTGCCTGTGCCAATTTTGAACTCAACCTGAAACCGCACCGGTATCCGGTGGCTATCCTGCGCGATCCAGACGCGCACCGTGCTGCCGCGCTTGAACATGCCTTTGGGCTCGGTCTTCTCCATCCGCGGTTCCAGCACCAGGGTTTCGAAGGTGCCCGCATTGGTGCGGACTTGTTCATAGCCAGTCGCGTAAATCGTCAGCTCATAGAAATCATCGTCGAAGAGCACCAGTGCGTCACGACTCTCGCCCGGTTTCAGATTCCAGGTGCGAGTTTGCAGCAGCCCGAGAATGAGATCCGCCGGATCACCGGGCGGCATGGGCAGAGGGAGAGGCTCTTGCACGGGCTTGATCCGGGTCAAAGTCGCCTCCCGGCTCGCGTAATCGAAGGCCACGGTGTGCTCCGTATCTTTGCCACGGGTGGTCGCGGTCTCATGCATCGAAAGCAGGCGGCGCGTGCTCAGGTCGAACGTTGATTCCGACTGCGCACTGAACTTCATGAGCATCTTGGCAAGGCCACGCGTCGCCGTGGTCGACGTGACCAACAGGCGGTCTGGCGAGGTTGAGGTATGGCGGGCGTCGATATTTATTTCTCCCGCTCCCGGCAGGATTGCCCACGAAACGCGGTACCGCAGGCTTTCGCCATCTTGCAGCGGAAGATCTGCGCCGCGGAGAAGCGACGCCAGCAGAAAGGCAAACAGGAGGCACGGGAGCGTACGAGTCATCGTCATGTTACAGCAGAAGGATTTGGCCGCGAAAGGCGAGGCAGAGCGAAAATTCGTCCTGGGGTGATGGCCCACAGGACTTCCTCTGTATCCAGAAAACTATTCCACGAAGTCCCCGCCGCCCAGGGAGAAAATGCCGGCAGAATCAAGCGACGTTCACTCGCGACCAGCGCGGGTAGTTTCAATCGCGACCCGGCTCGGTCGCCCCAGCTCACGGCCGGATGATGATGCCCCACCACCTCCACCGTCGTGCCTTCGGGAAGGGCCAGCGTGGTGTCGCCATGATGAAAATGAAACCGTCCGCGAGTTACGCTGCGCACCCCGGCCAGCCGCCAGTGACGATCGTGATTGCCCGCGATCAGGGTCACCGGCAGTCGCGCTTCGCGAATAAACGCTTCCGCGCCCGCGCCCCCTTCCGCCGCATGCACGACGTCGCCGAGCCAGATCATCTCGACGGGCGCGTACGCGGTGACGAGTTCGTTCAAGCGCTCCGCGATTTCATCATCGCCCCACAGCGGAACGAGATTCCCCCGGGCGCGATGGCTCGCGGCGTAGCCCCAGTGCAGGTCGGCAATGAGCAGGAGGCGTTCCGTTGCCAGCCACACGGCCCGGCGTGAATCCAGCCAGACTCCGGGTTGCACCTCGTGGCGGATGGGCGCGGTGCGAATGGATGTAAGCGGTGCCGGCATTCGGAATGGGTCCAACGTGCAACCGCCCCGTCGGGTTTCAAACTCTACCTCGCTTTCTTTCGCGCCCGCGGGGTGGCGATCGGCCCTGACTGATCTGATCGATTCAAGGGATCGGATAGATCCGACGGATTGAACGGGTTGGACCGATCTTCCGCGCTCCCGTACATTTCATGGTATAGCCGCTCGATCGTGGTTTCAGGGTCCTCCAACGTCATCGTCTCGCGAATCCGACTCACATACATGCCGAAGGAAAAGGGGCTCACCCGCCCGGTGACACGGAAATCCCACGGCTGGTTGCCAACATTTTCCAGGAACTCCAGCGCCCGCGGCAGATCAAGAAAACGCAAGGTGGCTTCCGCGTACGCCTCGACCAACAGCGGGTGATCCGGCTCATGTTTCCGCAGGACCTCGAAAATGATTTCCGAACTCCATTGCAGCGCCCGCGCGCCCCGTTCCTCGCCGCGCACGCGCCGCGGCACCATCAACCCGGTTTGCGCGACGCCCCGAAATTGCCACTTCACGAGATTGCTGTCGCGCAGCGCCTCCCGCAGCGAAGCTTCGGCTCCGGCTCGGGCGAAGGCCTGCCGAAATTCTGGTTCCGACAGAGCCTGGAAGGGCTTCAAGGTGAGCAGGAATCCGTAATCGTCGATCGTGGTGAGGGCGTTGCCGCCTTTCGTTTCGTGGACGCGTTGGGCAACGATCCGCGACAGCGCGTCGTTCGCGGAGCGCCCGATCAAGGAATGGAAAAAATAATGCAGATAGCCGCCCTGGTCGTAGCGCTCCACGAGAAAGAAGTCGCGTGTTGGAATTCTTGATACACGCGCTTGCAGGACAAAGTGCTCGATCAGCGCGCGGACATTCGCGGACGACAAGCCGTACTCGTTTTCGAGATACGCGGTCGCATCTGCGGCGGGACCGGAGTTCAGACGCCGGGCCACGTGAGTGCGCAGGTTGACCACTTCCGCGGCCAGCCCCGAGGCGAGCGGCATTTTGTTGGCGTACCACCGCGGGACGGTCGGAACGGAGCTGTCCGCCGCGACGACTTTAGCCGTGAGCAACCGGGTTTCAACCAGCCGGATGGTGCGTCCGCTGAGGACGAACACATCGCCGGGTCTCAGGCCTTTCATGAACGATTCCTCGACCTGGCCCAGTTTG
>CAYVDZ010000749.1:0-3171 GCA_964450575.1 uncultured Opitutus sp. | reverse complement strand
TCGTGTTGTGACACGCCGCGCCGAAGACCACGCCGATGACTTTGCCCTCGGGGGAATCGACCCGCAGCACCGGCACCGAACGATCGACGGGCCCGCGCGGGTTCACGCCGAGAATCACGCCGCGCTCGGTGAACTCGCGGCGGTTCATTGGGAAGTTAACCACACCGACGCCCCAAGAAAGCCGGGCGGGCTGTAGCCGGCTGATCGCCTGCGTGGCGAGGCTGACGCACTGGTCCTGCAGTTTTTTGGTGTAGGCGATGAGTTTTTCCGCCTGCTCCGGTGCGATTGTATAGTGCGAGCGCAGGCTCATCATCACTGCCGGTCCGGCGTGGGTGTGCGAGGCATTGAGGAGAATTCGCTCCCGCGGGACGCCCGTGGCTGCGGTGATCCGCGCGCAGGCGGGTTCGGTGAAGTCCGCGCGAAAACCGATCAGGTCGGCGGTGATCAGGATGGAGCGACTGCCCGCCGCGTCCTCCAAGGCGACCACTTTGAGGTGGAGGTCATCGACGACCTCGCGCGTCGGGATTGTCCGGCTCGCGTAGCCGGCCAGCATCAGCGGCTCGGTCGGCGTAATCTTCGCCGCCGCAAAGCCGGCCTTCCACGGGGTGGCGGCGGGCGTCGCGACGGAAACAGAAACGACGAGGGTAAGGCAAACCAACACGTGGGAGCAGAAGCGGGGCGGCAGGCTCATGCGCCATTGAAGGCAGAATCACGGCGGAGCGGAAAGCGGAATTCGTGCGACGCGAGGCGCGGGGCGGAGTACCATTCAAGAGGTCAGTCCGCGAAAAGTTACTTTCAAGCCAACGATTCGGCACTCCACCTCACCGACCGCAAAACAAAAGGGAATTAGCTTCTAGCGGAAATGCCCCCGTTGACCCGTCCCCGTCCGACCCCGCAGAGCTGGTCCGCGATCTTCCAAAGGGTTGTGTTGAGGCGTCGCGGTTTATGCTCGCTCAGGCGGACTTCTTGGTGCCCTGGACGATTGTGGCGCGCAGGGACTGCGCCGGGATGCGGATGAGTTTCCCGTCCTTCATGACGATCAGGTTCGTATCGGTCTGGATGGCGGTCCGGCGAGCCAGCGCGGCGGCGCGGAGCAGTGCGGCGCCGGAGGCGCGCAGATCGGGGTCTTTGGCTTTGGTGATGTCTTTCGTTTTCATGAGCTCTCTCCCCAATCCTGCAGAATTGGGCTTTCGCCCACGTTGTCGAATTTCGCCCAAGCGTCCACCGCCGGCTTGTAACTCTGTTCGAAGTTGCGAATCCCGGCGATAAAGCGACGGCGAATCACCTCCTCGGGAATGTGGTGGCCGCCTTGTCGGACGCGCTCGGCGACACGGGCGACCGCGACTTCGGGGTCCGGCAGCGCGAGGAAAAACAGGCTAACGTGGTAGCCTTGGGCCCGCCACTTCCGGATATGGGCCAGGTAGCCGAGGCCCGAGAGCGTGGTCTCAAAGGCGAAACTTTCTCTTCGGCGGGAGCACTCCGCGATCTCCTTCGCGCGGAGAATCCCGAGTATCATCGCGAACTCGCGCAGCGCCACACCGACATTGGCGGGCCGCGGTGTCAGCCTGACCGGGGCGAAGAAGCGTCTGGAGAACGGCTGAACTTCGCTGCCGGCGCGTCGCGAGCAGCTTGAGTTCGCTCGTGATGCGCCTCCCGATGCCGAGGGCGCGATTGCGCCGCAGGATTTCAAGCGCTGACTACGCGATTCGCGACATGACTGCGTTTGAGGTGCCCAGACTGTAGTGAGTTTTTGGGCGGAACATTGATGCAGGGGGCCCGGAACAGACAGGAATGTCTGTGTCACTTCGGAGTTGATACAGGAAACTCCTGCGCAGTGGTCAGGATTTCAGGCGTTTGATGAACTCGGCTTCGAAGACTTCGTATACGAGTGAGCGTTCTTCCATGAACACCGCCTCGATCGCGCCATCAGCGGCATAAGCGAAAATGACCCGAAACCGGCCGATGCGCAGGCGGTAATAACCGGCCAGGGCACCTTCGAGGGCACGGATGTCGCCCCGCTCGGAGCGGAGTACTTGCAAGGCGTGCTTGACCGAGCGGCGTGGTTCTAGCGCGAGCCGCTTCGCAAAGTCGACCACCTGAGTCGCTGGCCGCACGATGCGGCTCATTCGGGAATGTCGTCCAGGCGGCCGAACTTGGTTTTTCCGGCCTTGTGCGCCGCGATCGCGCGCATCGCCGCCGGGTTACCCATGATTTCCAACGTCTCGGCCACGGCGCTCATCCGCTCGTAGGCGATCACGCAGGCGACGGGTTCGTCATGACGGGTGACAGTCACGACTTTGCCTTTTTCCGCCGCCTTGATCAGCGCGGGAAAGTTATTCTGCCCCTCGGAAATGCTGACGGTAGATTTCATGAAATTAACGGTAACTTTTACGCATCGCAAGTCAAGGGGCCCGGCCGAACCCGTGTCCGCGCCAGAGCGTCGCGAAGCGCTCGGAGCCGTTCCGGTGAACACCAGGGCTAACCGCGAATGAGTTGCCCGATCGATAAGCGAGGCACACGTGTGACCCGGCATCGAGGTACTTCAACAGGTACGTCTGAAGACCGCCTAGATAGTGAGTTTGGGGCGGAGCGTTGAGGCAGCGGACCCGGCACAGACAGGAATGTCTGTCTCACTTGGATTGACCCGGCGGCTCGGACATTGAACGCTGGTTGTCTTCTCATGCCTGACGATCGTGAAGCAATCATGTCCCGCGTGCGCGGGGCGCTGGCTCCCTCGCGCGACCGCGCGCCGCTTCCGGAGTACGACTCCGACATGGCGGTGTTGCGCACGATGATCGCCGGACGTGACCTCGCCGAGTTGCTGGCCGAGCGGATGAAACGGGTGAACGGCCTTGCGCTCACCGAGGCTTCGGCGGTGGTGGAGTACCTGGGATGTCGAAGGCATCTTGATTGAAGGCGGGCACGGACCCGGAGCGCAGATTGCGTTAATTCTGGATTAACTGGGTTGAGTGGACGGGACAAGGCGCTCCGCCCTCATGCAGACATTTCTGCCTGCGCTAAGTCCCCTTTGAACGATAAGCCAACTCGTGTTTCGCTCAGGGGCGTGTCCGGCGTTTCAACTGCGAGGCGGATTACGCATGAGCCGGAACGCGACCACAAGCGATTGCGCCAACAACGCGAAATCGGGAATTGCATTTCGCCGCTGTTTTT
>CAYVDZ010000748.1:0-3175 GCA_964450575.1 uncultured Opitutus sp. | reverse complement strand
ACAATGGAAATGGTCGGGGTCCGGAGCATGGCCATTTCCCGCAGATTGACGGCGATCGCTTCGGACACATGCCGGGCCTCGGACTCGATGCCAGGAAACGCGCCGGGTGTATCGATGAAGCTGAGTACGGGCAGTTTGAAGCGCTCCGCCATTTTCATAAGGCGGAGAGCTTTGCGGTAGCCTTCGGGTTGCGGCATGCCGAAATTGCGCAGGATCCGCTCCCTCGGGTCGCGACCCTTTTGTTGGGCGACAACCATGACCGCGTCTCCATTAAAGAACGCGGTTCCGCCGATGATGGCCTGATCGTCTTTGAATTGCCGGTCTCCGTGGAGCTCCTGGAAATCTTCGCAGATGAGCCGCAGGTAATCCAGCGCGTACGGCCGCTTGGGATGACGGGCGATCTGCACTTTCTGCCACGGCGAGAGCGTGGAATAGATTTCACGCTGCATCAGATCAAAATTGTGTTCGATTTCGCGGATTTCGTTTCCGACCTCCACGTTGGTTTCAATCGAACGTTGACGCAGTTCGTTGAGTTGTCTGACGAGTTCGCGAAGAGGTTTCTCAAACTCCAACACGTATGCCGGGGTTTCCATAAGACGGGAAGGTTACGGTTGTGCGGCAAAACGTGTCAACGGGGGCGACGATTCGACCGAGTGATAAGTGGCTTGCCAATCGCCCCGACTTTGTTGTGCAACGCGCAAGGTGGCCTGTCCCGATGTGGCGGAGGTCGCAAAAACTCGAAGGTGGCCTGCCATTGCGGCTCGAATTACGATTGAGCCTTGGGAGCGTCCTCGGGATTTTTCAGCTGTTCGCGCCAGCTCTGGATTTTGGCCTGCGCGCCGAAATGTTCGGCCTGCGCCTTGTTGCCACGTTCCATCCAGATGCGGGAAAGCGTCGTATTGATGAAGAGATCCGACGGACTGAGGGCATGCGCCTTTTCCGCGGCGGCGAGCGCGGCATCGAGTCGGCGAAGAGAAAAGTTTACTTCCGCCAACGCGTGCCAGGCCTCGAATGAGTCGGGCGCGGCGCTCGTCGCCTGCGCCAGCTTGGCCAACGCGGCATCGGTTTCGCCGAGGGCGTAATCCGCCGTCGCATCTTCGATTAACGTCTGAAGTTCATCCCCGGTCATGACCACACTGTGCCCAGTCTGCTCCCACTGTACAGTGCGCTTTCAAGACGGATTCAGGACTCCGACGGATAGCACGTATTTGCGAGTTGTCCAAAGGCCGATCGTTGATCTTCTTCTTTCGCCCTCATGTTTTATTCCGTTCCAGGGTAGAGATATTCAACAAACACATGCAGGTCCCCGATTACGTCGTCTCCTATAAAGCGCATCT
Source organism: uncultured Opitutus sp. (assembly GCA_964450575.1). Taxonomy (GTDB): domain Bacteria; phylum Verrucomicrobiota; class Verrucomicrobiia; order Opitutales; family Opitutaceae; genus ER46. Next base: position 1,838 of record CAYVDZ010000748.1, on the reverse strand, counting down.
CGCTCATTTGATCTCAGCGCATGGCCGCGAGACCGCGATGGAATTGATTGTCGGAGGGCAGTATACTCAAATTGGAATTTTGGAGAGCAGCGCGTTGCTTTCGCTCGGCTTGCAGCGCGATCATACGCTCATTGATATCGGATGCGGTAGCGGGCGCCTTCCCCATGCGTTACGCGATTACTTGGAGGGGCTTTTTGTCGGGACGGACGTGCTCGACGAGGCTTTGGAGTATGCGCGGGAGAAATGTGGACGCGCTGATTGGCGCTTTGTCACGAACCATCTTCCCACCATCCCCGTCGATGACTCCACGGCCGATTTCATCACGTTTTTCTCCGTCTTTACCCATTTGCTCGACGAAGATATTTTCCATTTCCTCACGGAGGCGAAGCGTGTCGCCAAACCCGGCGCGCAAATCGTGTTCTCATATCTGGATTTCGAGTGCGAATCGCATTGGCCCATCTTCGAGGCAACCCTGGCGGATAGGAATCCGCGGCGCGTCATTAATAAATTCATTTCGAAAGGCGCGATCCGACGTTGGGCCCGGGCGCTCAATCTGGAAGAAGTCGCCCTGCACGACGGGCCGCATCCGTGGATCAGTCTGCGAGAATCTTTTACCTATAGTGATGGCCGAAAAGCAGACGGGGTGGTGGAGTTTGGCCAGTCCGTTGCAGTTCTGCGCAAAGACTGACCGCTACCTGACGGGCTGTTTAATCGGGACGGCTCAATTCCACGCGGCTTCCCGCGAGGATGGATGCCGCCCGCTGTTATTGGGGCGAAGCCCCTTTCTGTAATACCTCGGGGCTTGCCCCGGGGAGGGTTCATTCCTTGGATCCCGGCGCCGCAACGGGTGTGGCGTTCGGTTCCTATTAAACGATCAGCATCGCGTCGCCGTAACTAAGAAACCGATACTCCTGCGCGATGGCTTCGGCGTAGATCTCCTGCATCCACGGGATTCCTGCGCTGGAACCGGGGGTGAGAAACGCTGCGACCAGGCAGAGTAGGGTGGAGCGCGGCTGGTGGAAATTAGTGATCAGCGCGTCAATCCCTCGAAATGTGCGCGGGGGATAAATGAAAATACCCGCCTCGCCAAAGTGCGTCGCTCCATCCGCACGAGATGCGGCGTTGCCTTCGAGAAAATCCTCGATCGTGCGCACGCTCGTCGTGCCGACGGCGATCCGACGGCCCGGCAGCGGCGGGAAAAGCGCCCGCTGGGTTTCCCAGGGAATCTCGTACCGTTCGCGATGGATATCATGTGACTCCACCGTATCCGTGGACATGGGACGGAACGTGCCGACGCCGACATGCAGGGTCATATCTGCGGTACGGATTCCTTGCGTTGTGATTTCTACCAGAAGTTCCGGCGTGAAATGCAGGCCGGCGGTGGGTGCGGCCACGGCCACTTGGCGGTGAGCCTGGGCGTAGACGGTCTGATAACGTTCCAGGTCGGAGGCACGGCGCGCTTCCCGGTCGCTCGCGGTCGACTCCGGGCGCTCTATATACGGTGGGAGGGGGACCTCCCCCAGCCGGTTTGCGACAGATACAATCGATTCGTCATCGCGCGTGGAAAAGCGCACGTCGACTCCGCCGTCGGCCTCACGTCCGACAATCTCTCCGGTGAACGCGCCGGACGGATGCGCGAACGTGGCGCCGAGCGGAAGCTTGCGTCCCGGGCGGACGAGGCAGCGCCAGGTCCGCTCATCGAGCGCGCGCAGGAGAAAGCATTCCACCTGTCCGCCAGTGGGGCGTTTCGCGTGCAGGCGCGCGGGAAGGACGGCTGCATTGTTGCGGAAAAGGGTGTCGCCCGTGCGGAGAAACTGCGGGAGATCCCGAAATCGATG
>CAYVDZ010000747.1:0-3182 GCA_964450575.1 uncultured Opitutus sp. | reverse complement strand
GTGACAGGGAGATCGCTTCGTGCCTGATTCAAAACCGACCGCTGACGCCTACGGTGACCGTGACGAAGTTGATAATGATGTCCTGGGTCCGGCCTGGGACGCCTTGATAGAGACGCTGGGGTTCGTTGAAGAGATTGGCGACATCGCAGGTGAGGGTGAGGGAAGGGCGTACTTGGTAGGCGACCCCAACGTTCACGGTATTACGATCTTCCCGATAAAGATTCAGGGACGGGCTGGTGGCGGAGTAGCTCGCGATATGTCCGCCCGTAAAGTTGTAGAGAACGCGTGTACTGAAGCCACGGTGGCGCCAGCTGAGGCTGACGTTGGCCGATTTGGGAATGAATCCGGCGACTTCGCCTGTTTCCCGAACGGTCGTGCCCCCGAAGTTTCCTTCGGTCTCAATGACCGTGTAATTGGCGGAGCCGCCCAGGCCTTTCAGGAGCCCGGGCAGGAAGGTGAACTGTTGCTGGTAGCTGAACTCCCAGCCTTTCACCACGGCATCGCCGGCATTGCTTGTAGTTAACCGTCGGAACCCCTCGTATTCACCATTGTATCCGTTATCGGTTCCGCCTGAAACGATTCCGGTTTCAATGCCGCTGACGATGAAGTCCTTGATGTCCTTGTGGAACCAGCCCACGGAGAAATTGCCGACGGGTTCGAAATAATAATCGAACGTGGCGTCCCAATTCTTTGCCGTCTGCGGGAGAAGAGCGGGGTTGTTAATGGTAACGGTGTCGTTCGTCTCACTTACCGTCTCGTTGGGCAGAAGGTTTGAGAGGGCTGGCCGGCCGAAGCTCGTCGACCAGGCCAGCCGGGCTTTAAGATTTGGCGTGATGTCGTGCGTGAGGTGGACGCTGGGAAATGATTTCGTATAGCTGCCGGTGGTCTTGCGGCGGGTGTTGGCGTAGTCGCGCTCGGCCGAACCGACGGGATCCGCGAGTTGTTGCGCTGCCGTGCTGCCGAAGCGCGTCCGCACCCAACCTTTGCCTTCGGTGTCAGTTTTCTCCGTACGCACGCCTGTAAGATAGCCGGTTCGCGCCAACCAACCGTCACGACCTAGTTTACCCTGGGCCATGAAATATCCGGCCATGACCTCCTCGCTGGCACTTCGTGTTCCGGTGTACTTGATCTGTTCATGATAATAGAGATCCTCCCGCCAGATTGATAGATCGGTCGGGTACTTTCCGGCGGACCCTCCGGTCATGAAATCGGAGGCCTGCCAACGGGGAAGCTCCATTCCGGTTTTAAGATTCGCAAAGGGGCGCATGGTTTGGTCGGCGGGCAACGCGGTCGCCCCCGTGTAGCTCCACCGCCGCGAGAAGTTTCGCTGGTTCACCGACTGTTCGCGCCAGGCGAAGCCCGTCTTGAGGTGGACCGGCAATGGGGTGGGCAGCGTATACCGCACGTTTCCACGCGCCTGCGGGACCTCCTGTGGCTGTTCCGAGTACGTCTTGGTCAGACCGTTCGGGATCGGACGGTAATTGGCCGGGTTGCTCCAGTCGGGACCCGCCGTCTGGGTTAATTTAGGGTAGGTGTCCGACTGGGTCTGATCGAAAATCCAGCCGATGTTGTTGATGCGATTTGTCAGAGCTATAGTGCCTCCACGGTCGTGTAGGCCGGTCTGCTGATGGTTTCTGCTAAAGCCGAGATTGTAGTCGATTTGGAACGGCCCGAATTCATGCTCGGCTCCAAAGTCGATCATGTACGTTTCGACAACATAGCTGTTGGGCCCGTTCGTCAGGATGTCGATCTGCGCCCCCGGGATGGCTCTCACCTGCGTAATTTTATCGGTGAAGCCAGGAATGACGCCGGAGGTGGTGGCGTTCGGGACCGTGTTCGCGTTGCCCGTATAGGCGCGGGTGTTGAATGACCGGCGGAAGCGCTCGATATTATCGTTTACGGTCACGTTTAGCGAGAACTTGGAATTAAAGGAGTAACGATAATCCGCCTTCACGTTTATGCTGCGCTGCTTGCGGTTATTGAAGTTTTCCCGGGTCTGATAACTCCACAAGTAGGCCTGATCCGCTGTAGTGTTCTGATATTGATTGGTGACGCGATATCCGCCGACTGCATTCTCACTATAAAAAAGATTAACGGCCACGCCCAGATTGCGTTCGCCCCCAAGGACGCTAAACACCTCTTGATATCCGAGATTGATGAGCGGATGAGCCCGATGCTCTTCGCGAAGCGGTATCTGCTCCGTGAAGGAGGGCGCCACCCGGAAGGTTGCACTGTAAGAGATCCGGCGTTTCTCCCTCATATTCAGCGGGGAACGCGTTTTCATATTAATGGTGCCGCCCAGGGAGTCTGCGCCCTTGTCGGGCGTATGCCCCTTAATGAGTTCGAGTTGCTCGAACATCGTGCCTGTGATGCTCTGGAGCTCGAGCGAGCGGCTCGTGCCGATACTCGCGACAAGGCCGCCGTCGACGGTGACAGTGTTGAGCGCCGGGTCCATTCCTCGGACGTTAAAGCGATAGGCCAGGCCCTCCTCGGTCGGATTTCCCGCGATTCCCGGGAGCCGCATGATGACTTCGCCCGTGCTCATGTTCGGCAGGTTTCCAAAGGAATCCATGGCGACAATGTTTTTCACATTGTCGGCATTGCGCTGCGCTGTGATCGCAAGCGCATCGCCCTCACGTTCTCCGGTGACCTTGAAGGCCTGCAGGGTATAAATACTCGAGGTCAGCTCGACATTACGCACCGCGCGCTGACTCGAAGCGACTTCGACCTGACTGCGCGAGGGATCAAGGCCAATATAAGTTACCACTATTTCATGCGTGCCCGCCGGAATTCCAGCCAGCACGAAACGACCGGTGTTGTCCGTCAGCACGGTTCGTCCCAAGGCCGGCAACTCCACGCGGGCGCCTTCGAGCAGGTTTCCCGTGGCGGTGTTGCTCACAACCCCTGTGATCGTGCCGGTTTGCTGAACAGGCGAAGCGAGGGTGGTTCCATCGGCAGCCATGACGGTGGGCGGGAGACCGAGTCCCCAGGCCGAAAGTCCTAAAATCAGAGATGCGAACGAATTTCGTTTCATATAAAGGCGAAAGTTTCCGCCGGCAGGGCGGGATTTCCAAGGGTAAGAAAGTGTTGAAGAGGTGGTCAGCAGGGGTGGCGAAGAAGGGCGTACGAATGAGGAGCAACGCAACCCGAAATTTTGTTCGACGTAACTGATTGGTCCATCT
>CAYVDZ010000746.1:0-3182 GCA_964450575.1 uncultured Opitutus sp. | reverse complement strand
CTGCGCCGTCTTTCAATATTCCCCCTTCGCCCGCGCCTCCGATTGGCCGTCCACCGCGATGCCGCCGCTCGTCCTGCGCGACACCCGCCCCGACGAATGGCCCGATCTGCGCGGCCGCATCGAGACCCGGCTCAAACTCTACCTCGGCGTGCGCCCGCCCGCCGCTCTCGCCGCCGATGTAAGATTCGAGGAACTCGGCCGCGACGAGATCGCCGGCCTCACCCGCATCCGCTACCGTTACCACGTCATCGACGATTCCTGGACCGAAGCGTATCTGATTCTCCCGCCCGATTTCAAAGCCGGCGAACGCCGCCCCGCCGTCGTCGTCATCCACGGCACCATCGACAGCGGCAAAGACGCCACCGCGACCCCGACCGGAGCGGGCCGCCGCGCCTACGCCACAGAACTCGCCCGCCGAGGCTACATCACGTTTGCGCCCGATCTGTTTGGTTACGGCAAGCCCGTCGATCCCAAGACCCGTCAGGCGCTGTTCGATGCGTTTGATCGCCAATACCCGAAATGGTCGCAGGCCGACCGCACCGTCTTCGGCCTCCAGCGCGGCCTCGATGTATTGGACCGCCTGCCCATGGTGCGGACCGGCGAATACGGCTCGATGGGCAACTCCCTCGGCGGCGGCAACACCACCCGTCTCATGGCCGCCGATACGCGGATCAAGGTCGGCATCGCTTCCACCGGTGCCAGCCCGCAAGCCACCAACGCCTACCGCCAGGTCGGAAAGCAAAAGGGCGCCCGCGCCGCCGTGGACGACATCGTGCGGAAAACCGGCCGCGTGCCCTACGAGATCACCGACCTCCTCGCCCTCTGCGCGCCCCGCGCCCTGATGGTGATCGAGCCCTTCGACGATCCCTACAACCCCGACGTCGCCGCCACCTTCTCCGCCGTTCACAACGCCTGGATGGTCTGGCGCCTCCTCGGTGCGCCCGACCGCGCCAACATACTCATCCACGGCGACGGCCACGACACCGTCGATGAAGTCCGCGCCACCGCCTACGGCTGGATCGAGCGCTGGCTACCGGTGAAAAGAAACCGCCGCGAAGCCGACCGCCGGGCCGTGAAGCGGCCTTCCTCACCGTAAGGGTTGGCAGGAACTTAACCGAAACCCGTCGCCCATGCAAAGCCACCCGTCCGACCGCGCCTCGATTCTCAAGACCCTCCGGGCGAAAGCCTCTATCAAACCTCTCCCGGCCCCAACCCGGAAGTTCCGGTTTCCTTCCACTCCCCCATCCCTACCCATGAATCCACACCAAACGACCCCGCATTCCGTTCCAGCCCGAATCTGTCGCGCGCTGTCCTCCGTCTTCGTCATTCTCCTCGCATCCGGTCTGCCGGCTGTTTGCGCAGCGGAGACCCATAAGGCCGATGTCGTGGTTTACGGTGATGCCCCCGGGGGAGTGACGGCGGCGGTGCAGGCGGCGCGGATGGGGAAAAAGGCGATCCTTGTTTCCCAATACGGACACCTCGGCGGACTGACCAGCAGCGGCTTGGGGTGGACGGATATCGGAAATCCGGCGATCCTCGGCGGGCTATCGCGTGAGTTCTATCACAAGGTTTACAAGCATTATGAGCGGAACGGGGCATGGAAGCAGCAGGCCCGCGGGGATTTCAAGAACGAGGGGCAGAGGACAAAAGCCTTCAATTCCGAGACCGAGCTGGCCTCGGTGTTTGAGCCGAAGGTGGCCGAGGCGATTTTTGACGCGATGGTTGCGGAGGCGAAGGTGCAAGTCATCAATGGCCGGCTGGATCTCAAAGCCGGGGTGGGGATGGAGGGGAAGCGAATTTCGAAAATCGTGCTTGAGGGCGGCAACGAGGTGGAGGGCAAGGTCTTCATCGATGCCTCCTACGAGGGTGATCTTCTGGCCGCCGCCGGCGTTTCTTTCATGACCGGGCGCGAGTCCAACTCCGAGTATGGGGAGACCGGCAACGGGATCACCGGAGCCTCGCGGTCGAACCAGCTTCCCCCGGGGATCGATCCCTACGTGGTGAAAGGTGATGCTGCCAGCGGCCTGCTGCCCGGGGTCAATCCCGACATGGGAGGCGAAAAAGGCGGAGCCGACAAGAAGCTGCAGGCCTATTGCTACCGCATGGTGCTGACCGATGCGGAGGACAACCGCATTTCCGTCACCAAGCCGGGAGGCTACGACGAGAAGGACTACGAGCTGCTTTTCCGCACGATCGAGGCCGGCCAGAAAGGCGGATTTTTCAAGACCTCGCTGATGCCGAACCGCAAGACCGACTCGAACAACGTCGGGGGGATCTCGACCGACTTCATCGGCCGGAATTACGGGAAGGACTGGGATTGGTCGACACTCGGCCATAAGGAGCGCGAGGCTCTTGCCGCACGGCACCGGGACTGGCAGCTCGGGCTGGTTTGGACGCTTCAGAACCATCAGCGTGTCCCGGAAAGCGTCCGCGAGTCCTATTCCAAGTGGGGTCTGCCGAAGGATGAGTTCACGGACAACGGCCACTGGCCCTACAACCTGTATGTCCGCGAGGCGCGGCGGATGAAATCCGATTTCGTGATGACCGAGAACCACTGCAACCGGAAGCTTCCGGTCGAGGATCCGGTCGGCATGGGCGCATATACGCTCGACTCCCACAACACCCAGCGCTTCGTCGATCAGGGGATGGTCAGGAACGAGGGGGACATCCAGATCTCGCTCGACGGAAAGCCCTACGGGATTTCCTACCGGTCCATCGTCCCGAAAAAGGCGGAGTGCACGAATCTGCTGGTGCCGTGGTCGCTTTCCTCCACCCACATCGCCTTCGGATCGATCCGCATGGAGCCCGTTTTCATGGCACTCGGCCAGAGCGCCGGGACGGCCGCCGTCATGGCCATCGATGCCAAAATCGCCGTGCAAGACGTTCCCTACGCAGCCCTGAAAATCCGTCTCCTCGCCGACGGCCAAATCCTGGACGCCGCCGTCAAAGCCGCCCCGGCCCCTTGACCCGAATATCTCGCATATCAAAAGCCCTCTGCGGTTCGCCCCCGCGGCCCCGTGACGCTTCCCGAAAAAATTACGGCGTCCTTCTTTCGCCATCGCCCGCCTCTCTGTTACCTCGGCTCACTCCTCGCCCTCGTAACCGCCGTTTCACGCGTCACGCCCGACCCCGCGCCCCTTGGACCATCTGCGTGGGCCATCATCCGATCTACAACAACGGCC
>CAYVDZ010000745.1:0-3183 GCA_964450575.1 uncultured Opitutus sp. | reverse complement strand
AGCTTCGCGAGCATCCACATCGCACCATAGTCGGAATTCTTCAAAGCGCAGTGTCATCTGGACAGTAGAAATGCGAAAAAAGGTGCCGGCGGCATATCAGATTTCTAGAGTGTGACCCGAGGCGCGGTGGCGACAACGAGCCACTTGCTAAACAGTTGACGCAACCTAGTGCGCCCTCCGCCGGCAGCCGCGGAGTTTCTCCTTGACCGGCTCGTGACGAATCCACGCACCTTCTTCCAACCTCCATGAAGTTCGCACCCATTGCAGCCGCCTTGCTTCTCTTCGAGCATCCCGCAGCATCCGCCCAGCCCGGCGCCCCCTCGGTTCGCACCAAGGTGACGCTCGACGTCATGTCCATACCGGCGGACCTGGCTCCGCCGCCGATTACGCACGATGAGCCGGCACCCGGGAAACGCGTCGTGCAACAACTACCCTCCTTTCAGGGGACCGAGGTCATCCACTCGCTTTACCTCCCCACCGACTGGACGCCGGACAACAGGCACCCGGTCATCGTCGAGTATCTCGGGTTGCGGAAGAACGTGCGCCAGGCACCGGGCTACGGGTTCGGAATTTCCGGCGGAACAAAGTACATCTGGGTTGTGCTGCCCTACGTCGCCACCGGAGGTAAGACCGAGGCCCCTATTGACGGCAAAACGCCTGAGTCGTGGTGGGGAGATCCCGCCGCAACCGCCGCCTACGCCGTGGAAGCGGTGTCGGTCATTTGCCGCCGCTGGGGCGGAGACCCGGAACGGGTGGTGCTGGTCGGGTATTCACGAGGCGCCATTGCCTGCAACTTCATTGGGCTGTACAATGATCGGGTCGCCCGCCTCTGGCGCGCCTTCGTGGCGGACAGCCACTACGAAGGACACCCGACCAACCGCTGGAGCATGACCGAGAGCGAGCGCGCGGGAGGCAGTGAGCGGCTGCGACGGATCGGGCCCAGGCCGCAATGGATCGGCGGTGAACTGAATCGACCGAAGACCAATGACATCGAACGCCTCGCGCTTGTACACGGGAACAGGTATCCGGATTACGGAGACGCGGTGCGGACACTCGGTCTCGCCCCGCAGTCGGTGCAGGAGGGCAAGGCGGACTTCGTCCGTCGCAACCATCCCGAAGGTAGATTCACGATCGTGGACTACCCGTGGGTGAATCACACCGCTGAATGGGTGCTGCGCGACGTGCCCTTGCGCGCAGAGCTACGGCGTTGGGTCGAGCAGGTGCTGTCCGGAGAGAACCCCGAACCACCCCGCGTTACTCCGCTCACTTTGGAACCGCCGAACTGACGTGCGAGGCCGGCCGGGTCAAAAAGATGGCAGATTGCCGCGCCATCCGGCTCTCCTTCTCCCCCTCGAGGCAAATCCGGTGCGCAGATCACCGCGACGGCGCCGTCTCCGGCAGGTCACACACGACCCGCACCCCCACCAGCCGGCTGGAATACGATGGCGCCGACAACCCGCGGAAGGCCGAACGAGTCAGGTGCGGCAGATTATAAAACGAACCGCCGCGGAATACCCGGGCCGTTCCGGCTGCGGGGCCCTTGGGGTCGGTCACCGGGCCATCGGGATACGCCGCATACCAGTCGCTGCACCATTCGAATACATTGCCGTGCATATCCTGCAGCCCCCAATCGTTCGGTGGAAACTGGCCGACCGGAATGGTCTTGCGACGGTTGATGCCGGGCGCTCCGCCGCCATATCCAACATCGCCACGGTAGTTCGCCTGATCGGTGTCCGTCGACCAACCATGGTGGAACGGTGTGGAGGTGTTCGCCCGGCAGGCATATTCCCACTCTGCCTCCGTGGGGAGTCGATAACTCCTGCCGTCGAGCTCGCTCAATTTCTCACAAAAGCGCCGCGCGTCATTCCAATCGATCAGATGCACCGGACCGGTGTCGGCCTTGTACGCCGCCGGATTCGTTCCCATCACCGTCTGCCACTCGGCCTGGGTCACTTCCGTGGCACCCATATAAAATCCGCGAGAGATGCGCACTTCGTGCTGTACCTCGTCATTCTCCCTCCGGTCCTCATCCGACGGGCTGCCCCTCAGGAAACTGCCGGCTGGAATCGCCACCATCAGCATGCCGATGCTGTTTATAAAGCGGCCGTGCGGAAAGCGGATGCCGATGGCGCCCTCCCGGAAGCTGGCATCCTCTTGCAGGCAGTAGTGCTGCCAGGCCCGCGCCAACTGCTCGGTCGGCAACCAATAGGCCGCGGCGGCCTCGGTCGCGCCGTTTGCGTAGGGCACGACGGTGGCAGCGTCTTTTCCCTCGGGCCGGGGATGCTTCAGGTCGTCGTTCAGACGCAAGCGCGCCAACCAGCCCGTTGCCTGCTCGAGCGGGCGCAGCTGCACGTGACCGGATGCGGGAATCTCGACCGGCACACGCAACGCGACCACCTGACGCAGCCACTCCGTCACGACGGAAGGTTCGCCGTGCCCTGCATGGGGAACGTTGGCCTGGTAGACGCCCGCCCAAGGCGCGCCTTGCGCGCGCGCGGCGAGGATGATGGTGTGGTGGAGTTTGATGGGGTTTCCGTGAATCAGGTCCAATCCACCCATGTTGACCAACACCGGCACCGATGATGCAAGGGGCTTCGGCAGCGATGTTGCCGGGCTATAAACAACCACGCCAATGGTTCGATCCGGGAGCGCGTTACCCAGAAAAATCGCCTGCCGGCCCGACGCCGACATTCCGGTGAAAATCAAACCGGCATATCGGATTTCCGGATGCTGCGCCTCGGCGCCGAAATGCCCCAACGCCCCGAAGATCGCATCGATTGTGCGTTGGCTGCTTCCGGGGCCCCCGGCATGGCGGCGGCTAAGTTCCACTCCGGATTCCTCGACCTCGTGGAGAAGCATCGCCAACCGCAGCTCGGAAGCCAACTCCCGCCAATGAGCCGCGCGAAAGATCTCCGGCTGCAGCCCATAGTTGTAGCCGCTATGCGCGATGACCCCGCGCACCCTGCCGGTCTGGCCCACGCTATCGGGAATCCAAAGACGGAAACGGGCCGACAGCAGCCCCGCGGGCACGGGATCCATCTGATATGCATATTCACGCCCCTTTGGAGCAGGTGACGTCGGACGACTCGCGGCGGTGTTCGCGCCCTCCCGCTGCGACCTCGCGCCCCCGCCCGCCATCGCGGCTGCCGCCGAAACCTGCCGAGGTGAGCTCCCCGCTACGGC
>CAYVDZ010000744.1:0-3185 GCA_964450575.1 uncultured Opitutus sp. | reverse complement strand
TCAACGCGCAGTATCCCACCGCCAACCCGACCTTCTCGCCTGACAAGCCCAGCGGGCGGTTCTCGGCGCGACCGACGGGCGCTGCCGCCAACGCCAAGGGAAAGAAAAAATAGCCGCCGCGCGAGACGGTTGAGAAGGTTGGACTACCCGATGGACGATGACCACGTCGTCCATCGGGTGCCGGGCTGATGACGGAAAGGCGAGGTTTCATGAGTTCACATTGCCTTCGTGGAATCAAGCGCACCGCTTTTCCCCGGCTGTCGGTATGGGACGCAAACTGCCATCTGAGTACACGCGCCAAGCCCTCGATCACACCAGGATAAAACGCCGAACCAGGGATCAATCCTTTATGATCGATCCCTGCATAACGTGTCCTATGACATCCACGCTTGCCCCGCTCACCCAGGGTGCTCACAACCATTTGCAGTTTGATGACCGCATGGCCCCGTCATTGTCCCACGCTGCCTGCTAGAATCAGGCTTATATTATGAGCATTTCCTCTAAGATTGAATGGACCGACTCGACGTGGAACCCCGTGCGCGGCTGCTCGAAAGTCAGTCCCGGCTGCAAACACTGCTACGCCGAGACGCTTGCCGAGCGCTTCCGCGGCACGAAAGGTCACCCGTTCGAATTCGGCTTCGATCTTCGCCTCGTGCCGGAAAAACTAGGCGATCCCATCCGTTGGAGCACGCCGCGCCGGATTTTCGTCAACAGCATGAGTGACCTTTTCCATGAGGACGTTTCCGACAACTACATCGACAAGGTTTGCCGCGTAATGCTCGCCGCCAACTGGCACACCTACCAGATTCTCACTAAGCGCGCCGACCGCATGAGCACGCTCTTGCGCACGAAGTTCAAGACCGCTGCCGCCGCGTCCCATATCTGGTGGGGCGTCAGCGTGGAAAACCGCCAGCACGGCCTCCCGCGTATCGACCTGCTCCGCAAAGCTAAGCCCGCCGTCGCCTTCCTCTCCGTGGAACCCCTGCTCGAAGACCTCGGTAAATTCAACCTCAAGGGAATACACTGGGCCATCGTCGGTGGCGAAAGCGGCCACGGTGCCCGCCCTATTGAAGAAAGCTGGGTGCGCTCCATCCGTGCCCAATGCCACTCCGCCGACGTGCCTTTTTTCTTCAAACAATGGGGCGGCGTCCGCAAAGCCGAAACCGGCCGCGAACTCGACGGCCGCACCTACGATGAGTTCCCCCTCGCTACCGACAACCCCGTGCCGTCCTCGGCCCGCCGCGCCAGCCTGCTACAGTCGCTCACCATAGGTTGAAGTCATGGAATCTGAGGAAGATATTCTTTATCTTGATCGCGAACAGTCGCGTATCAAACACGCCATTCTTGATAAATATCTCCAACGTTTCGCTATCATCGTTGGGAAACACAAGAAAGGCATCATCTATGTCGATGGGTTTTCCGGTCCTTGGAATACGATTTCATCGGATTTTGCCGACTCCTCTTTTGCCATTGCTCTCAAGCAGCTACGAAATGCCAAGGAAACCGTCCGGCAAAATTTCCAGGGTAAGGATCTGGCGATACAGTGTCTGTTTCTTGAGAAAGACCCGGTGGCGTTTGCCCATTTAGATACGTTTGCGAGGGCCCAAACTGATGTGAGTGTCCTCGCCGTTAATAAGAAATTCGAGGAGGTCGTTCCCGATTTGGTGAAACTCATCAAGAGCATGAAGGCGGATCATTTCCCCTTTATCTTGATCGATCCCAAAGGCTGGAAGGGTTTCGCAATGAACGTCATTAAACCGCTCATTGAAATCCAGCCGTGTGAGGTGTTGGTCAATTTCATGACCGGGCACATCCAGCGTTTTATTGAAGATGAACGCGAAGGGCTGCGGGACAGCTTCCGTCGTTTATTTGGCGATGATTCCTTTGAGACCCGTATCGAAGGGCTGTCTGGGCGTGAAAAGGAGGATGCTATTGTCGAAACCTACGCCGATCGCATAGCCGCTGTGGGCAAATACCCCTTTGTATCCATCGCTCTGGTGCTCCAGCCCAAACGAGACCGCACCCATTACCATTTGGTTTATGCAACCCGGAACCTTCGAGGTATCGAGGTATTCAAAGATGCAGAGAAAAAGGCGTTGAAGCTTTCTGAAACCGTTCGCTCCGATGCTAAGCGTCGCGCACGTGAAACCGCGACAGGACAACCGGAACTTTTTGGCGGCAGTGACCTTCCGGAGACAGCCTACCTGGCCGAATTGCAGGTGCATTTCGAGGCTAAGGCCGAAAAAGCACTCGAACGTTTACGACTCAAAGACGCCGAGATCGACTACGATGATTTATACGCCGCTGCCTTACGATTCCCAACGGTGCAGGAAGCATTCCTGAAGCAATGGATTAAGGGTCGGGCCGATTTGCTGAATCTCGGCGAAAAAACTTCGCCCCAAATTCTGAAAAGGCATCGTGTGCGCTTCCTGCAGAGCAGATAATCTTACTTCAATATTTGGTTTTTCATGCCCTCCCTCGATTTCAAAGGCAAAGCGTTCGTTTACGCCCACCACCTCACCGTTCCGTTTCGCGAGCTGGTGCCCGATGCCAAGAAATCCTGCCGGCCCAAGGGCACCGTCCCCGCGCTCGACGGCAACCTCGTCATCCACGGCGACATCCCCTCGTAAGCGACTTGCCATGCTCGAACATGAATCGCGGCAATCGCTGCAGCATCATTAGAAGTCGCGGGACGGATCATTTTTATGCCTGATGATTACGCATGGGGCAGACGGGGAAAAGGGCGGCGACCGCCCAGACGGTAGGCATCGAGCAGAAAATTGCCATGGAGCGAATGTTGCGCAAGGCCTGACATGGCTAACGTCAGAAAGTCCGATTAGTTTTCGGCCCGCCGACGAGTTCCGCGGTTTCGCTGGATTGAATTACACGCGGTTGACAACCCACCACTGGTGGACGAGGTGAACGATCACCGGAGGAGGGAGCCGCGAATCGTGTCGCTGCTCGAGCGCACTTCGGTGTTCTCCTCGAAGGCAGTCTGCTTCCCCTCGCACTCAATCGACGGCGGCCGAACAGGACGGGCTTTGAGTTTTTCAACCGGTACTTCGATTGCCTGAGACGATTGTTGCCGGCGACTTTTTTCCTGAATCCGTCGGCGCGATTACGGGGCAGGACGCCGCTCGAAGCATGGCGCTCCGGTGAGCCGGACGCGATTGAGCGGGTGAAGC
>CAYVDZ010000743.1:0-3190 GCA_964450575.1 uncultured Opitutus sp. | reverse complement strand
CGACCACCAGGATGCGCTCCTCGGGGGCGAGCGCGAAGCCGCGCCGCAGCACGAGGACATTGTTCTCTTTCTCCGCGAAAATGTAGCGCACCTTCGCCTGCCGCGCGACCTCTTGACCGATCACGAGCCCGCCCATCGCGGGTGCGAGCACGGTATCGAAGGCAATGCCCGCGGCGTTCACCCTGGCAAGGAGCAGTTCGGCGAGCCTTTCCACCGCATCCATCCGCTGGCAAACCTGAGCGCATTGGAAGTAATGGGCGCTGTGCAAACCGGAGCGCAGCACGAAGTGGCCCTCCAGCAGTGCGCGGGTGCGGATGAAAATTTCGAGGATCTCCTTCTGGTGGGCGTCCATTTCCGCGACCTTGGCGACCTCCTTTTAAAAAACAAAATCAATTTTGCGTGTGACGCTGGAGTTTCGTAGGTTGGATGGATCCCGTGAGCAACCTGCCTTCACCTCCGCTCGAAGACGAACTCGGCGATGTGCTGGAGAAAGCACTCCGCCGGAAACATCTTTCCATCGAGGCGCTGGCGAGCCAGGCGAATGTATCCGTTTTGAAGATATGCGACGCCATCGATTATCGCACGGACCTGACCTGCGACGAACTCCGGCGCATGGCCACCGTGCTCGATCTGAACGAAGTGGGGTTCTGTGCACTCGGGAGCGGACGCTATCCTCATCCTGAAATCGGCGCCCTGCCATTTTCCGTCTGGCCGCTGCGCATGCCTCATGGGATTGGCGTCGCCAACGCGTACCTGGTGGCGGAGTGCGGCGCGGATCATGCGATCTTGTTCGATACCGGCGCCGGCATCGAGGCTTTGCGGTTGGCCTGGCCCACGGCGATCCGGGGAGTGGACGCGGTTTTCCTCACTCATGTGGAAGCCGAGCATACCGGTGGGCTCTGCGAAGTGGTGGCACAGTTCCGCGTCTCGAGTGCCTTTCTTCCGGTGGGAGCCATCGCTCCCTGCGGAGAAGGTCTTTCGGAAGGGGATCGGAAAGTCTTTGGAGGCTTGGAGGTGACCGCATTCGCGACGCCCGGACATGCCGCCGCCCATAGCTGCTATTTGGTTCGATCGCTTTCGCGACCTCAGGCTGAAGCATTGCTGATCTCGGGGGATCTGGTCTTTGCGGGGTCGGTGGGGGGCGCGTATTTTTGTCCGCAGCAGCTGCAACGCAGCCTGCGTCGGATGTTGGGAAGTGTGCCGCCGCGAACCGTGATCGCTCCCGGGCACGGGCCCATGACGACAGTGGAGAATGAGTTGCGCTTCAATCCCTTCGCGGTCTGAGGCGGTCCCGCCGGTGTTATCAAGCCGAACCTCTTCGCCGGGTGAAACGAAGGAATAAACCAGTTTGGCTTCGTAAACGCGCATGGTGAGCGCTCGCGCGAGCTGCGTTTCCCTACTCAACAAAGTGTCGTGTGATCGCGGGTGCAGCCCGTTTGAGGGCCCGCTCGGGATGGGCGAAAAGTTAAAGTGCTGGGTGGAGCACCGAGGCGGCGGATTTATCCGCAACGAGGGGGAAGCGGACTATTTGCGCGGGGTGGAGATCGCGCAGCGATACGACCGCCCATAAAATAGGGCGCTACGGACGGGGCAGAGCTAAAAGAAATCGAGCGAAGCGAGCATCGCCAACCCGATAGCTCACGAGTGCGAGCAGGTTCGCCGCTGGTTTTCGGCGCCTTGCGGATCCGATCCCTGCAAAAAAACGCGATTCATGTTCGACTTCGGTGGAGGAAGAGGAATGCCCCCATACCCACTTTTTTCCCCAACTCTGAGAGTTCTGTGTCGCAGCAGCCAACACAGGACTCTGGTTGAACAAGCCCGACGGATACCAACTGTGATCGCGGCCGCCCTGATGAGGATTGTGGCAGGGGTAGTGCTTATAGCGATATCACGATAAGGGAGCTTTTTGTTTTTCCGAAAGTGCGTGCCGCCGGGTTTGCGCCCCTCGCGCTTGCTCCAGTTCATTCGCCTCGTTCGGAAGCCCATCCGCCTCCGTTGCCTGGGAGTAAGGCTTTGTCGCTGTTTGAACTCCGCTTGGTCGACTATATATAACGCACTCACCGGACGCAGATGGACATCCGCCTTCCACGTCTGTATTGTCTTTCCCCGACAGGGCGCACCGCCCACCGGCGAAAGCAAGTGACATCACGCCTTTATCACCGCGGGTGTGAATTGCGTGCCCGGCGCAGGTGCTCTCTTTGTTCAGGACCTTTTAGCTGGCGCTACCGCTGCTGAAATTCCCGGAGGAAACGCCGGTCGACAAAGTCCTTCAACCACATGCTGGAACGGCCGCGCCACCAAAAGGGCCCCCACGTCGACATTCCCGTGCCATCCCCCAGGTTGAGAATTGCGAGATAACGTTTCTGTGGAACGTATTCAATCAGTGGACACCCATCTAAACGGGCCAGCAAGTTGGCGTGGATATAGGTGGCTTGCCGCACCCCGAACACACCCAGCTTGGGCAGGTCGAACCCCTCCATTGCGGCACAATCACCGCCCGCAAACACCCGTGCGTCAGCAATCGAATGCATACAGGCGTTGACGCGCAATCCAGACTTCGCCCGAGCCGGAAGTCCGGTTTGATCCACCAGCGAATTGGCCTCCAGGCCGACCGCCAGGACCACCAGATCCGCAGCGATGCGGCCATCATCGGCTATAATCAATGCTCCTGGTTCACGACGGACGATCCGGGTGTGCGTCCGGACGATCACGCCGTGTTGGGTTAGAATTTCCCGCAGTGAGCGGGCCGCACCTGCCGGCGCCTGTTTGATCAGGCGATCGCCGGACGTAACGAGCGTGACGGGCAAATCGATGGCGTGACGCCTCGCCAAGGCAGTGAGATTGGCCGCGATCTCGGATCCGGTCGGCCCTCCTCCGACGACCACTACCCGGGGCGCGTTGTCCGATTGAAACTGCCGTTCCAAATGCTCCCGCAATCTCCATAGATTGCTGATCGGTTTAACCGACCAGACGCTGGAATCACCTGCCGCGCCATCAATGAGGTTCGAATTCACCCGACTGCCCACATTGATCGACAGATAATCGTAGCTTAGATCGCTCCCGCCAGCTAAGTGCAGCCGTCGCCCGGCAACGTCCACGCGGTCCACCCAGTCCTGGATAAACTCGCCGCCGTGTGCCTCGATCAACGCCTTCGGATCCACCTGATCCTCGGCCGGCTGATATTCGCCCC
>CAYVDZ010000742.1:0-3194 GCA_964450575.1 uncultured Opitutus sp. | reverse complement strand
CCTCCCGGTTCAAATAGAGCGGCAAGAGCGCGTTCAAGACGGTTTCGGGCTTGGGCTCGAACAGCATCTGCTGATCCACGGCCGATTTCGAAGGCTGCGCCGCGAGCCCGGCGTCAGCCCGCAAATCGGTGATCAAGTCCTTCACGCTTGAAAGCGGGAGGAGCTGCATCAAAGTTGGCACTTGGATGAGGGTATTACGGAACCGCGGCCACAGGATCTCGACGGTATCGACGACCCCGTCCGTATATTGCTTCACCATATACTCCGCGACGACCTTCACTTCCGCGAAGGCGACGCGATCGGTGACACTAAAATCAGCGAGCAAATTACGATGGGTGCGCGCGATAAACTGGGCGCCTTTGCGGCCAATGACTGCGTATTTCGCCGGCGTCTTGATCTCAGTGACGAGCTTGAAGAGGTTCGCGTTCATCGGACCGGCGAGGCCTTTGTCCGAGGTGACGAGAATAATGCCGCGGGTCTTCACCTCACGCTTCACCAAAAACGGGTGCTGCGCATCGTCCACACGATCGCCGAGAGCTGACAGCATCTGCGCCATCAACTCGGCATAAGGCCGGCCGGCCAAGGCCGCTTGCTGGGCCTTCTTCATCTTGGAAGCGGCCACGAGTTCCATCGCCTTGGTGATCTGGCGGGTGTTCTTGACCGACTTGATACGTCGGCGGATGTCGCGGGTTGAAGCCATTGCTCGGTAGGTGCGGGAAGTGAGATGCGGGGAGCGAGTGGAAAGAAGCGTTAAGGAGAGGCGGGGGGCGGTAAAAATGCTCGCTACACGCTTAACACATTACTCGCGGCTCGTTTGATATTAGCCGGTAAACGTGGCTTTCCACTCGTCCATCGCGGCTTGGAGTTTGGCTTCAAGATCATTGTCGAGCGCGGCCTTGGTCCGAATCTCGGTCAGGAGGGCGTCTTTGCGGGTCGAGAAGAAGTCCTTCATCGACTGCGCCGCGGCCACGACCTTCTTTGCTTCGATCGTGTCGAAAACACCCCTCTGCATCCCGAAGAGAATTGCGACCTGAAGCTCAATGGGAACCGGGCTGAACGCCGGCTGCTTGAACAACTCCACGATGCGCGCGCCGCGATCGAGCTGCGCCTTCGTCTTGGCATCGAGGTCGGATCCGAACTGGGCAAACGCGGCGAGTTCGCGGAACTGCGCGAGTTCGCCCTTCAGTTTACCACCCACTTGCTTGGTGGCTTTGATCTGTGCAGCCGAACCGACGCGCGAGACGGAGAGACCGACCGAAACCGCCGGGCGGATACCTTGGTTAAACAGATCGGTCTCGAGAAAGATCTGTCCATCCGTGATCGAAATAACATTCGTCGGAATGTAAGCCGAGACGTCACCAGCCAGCGTCTCAATGATGGGCAACGCGGTGAGGGATCCCTTGCCATCAAGGCGGGCTGAACGCTCGAGCAAACGGGAGTGAAGATAGAAAACGTCACCCGGATAGGCTTCACGACCGGACGGGCGTTTCAGAATCAGGGAGATCTGACGATAGGCGACGGCGTGCTTGGAAAGATCATCATATACGATCAGCGCATCCATGCCATTTTCCATGAACCACTCACCCATCGCCGCCCCTGAATACGGGGCGAGATATTGATTGGCGGGATTATCCGCCGCAGGCGCCGCGACAATAATCGTATACTCGAGCGCGCCCGCCGCTTCCAAAGCGGCCATGGTACGAACAATATTCGAATTCTTCTGGCCGATCGCGACGTAGATGGAGTAGACCGGCCGAAAACTCTTATCGCTGCCCGCGAGCCCGACCTTGTTGATCTTCGCTTGATTGATAATGGTATCAATCGCGATCGTGGTCTTGCCGGTACCGCGGTCACCAATGATCAGCTCGCGCTGACCGCGACCAATCGGAATCATGGAATCGATCGCCATGATACCGGTGAATAGCGGTTGGGAAACCGATTTACGAACGATGATTCCTGGCGCGATTTTTTCGACCGGATACGACTCGGTCGCCGCCACCGGCCCCTTGCCATCGACCGGATTACCCAGCGCATCCACCGCGCGGCCGAGCAGGCCCTTTCCCACGGGAACGGAAAGAAGGCGGCCCGTGGTCTGGACCTCATCGCCCTCCTTGAGCTGTGAGATGTCTCCCAACACCACGCAGCCGACCTCGGCTTCTTCGAGATTGAGGGCGATGCCGATGGCACCGCCGGCAAACTGCACCATCTCGTTATACATGACATCCGAAAGACCATCGATCTTCGCGACGCCATCGGCGACCGTGCGAATGTTACCGGTGTTCTTCTTAACCGCTTTGCTGGATAGCTTGGCGATCTGCTGTTCGATTTGTTCGAGGACGGTGCTCATCAGAAAAAGGGTTTCGGGAACGTTGAAAAGAGAACGATTTAGACCGCGGAGGCGAGGCTGGCGAGCTGACCGGAAACAGACGACTCGTAAACATCGTCACCGACGCGCACGCGCAGCCCGGCGAGCAAGGTATCGTTAGGCCGGCTAAGACTCACAACCGGGCGGCCATAACGTTGAGTCATGGAGTTCGCGATACCCGCCAAAACGGACTCAGTCACCGGTCCGGCGTGCTCCACCACGGCCTGGCCGCGCGCGATCTCAGTCGCGATCAAACGTTTATAAGCCTTCAAAACGGCGAGACTATGCGCCGGACGATGCTTCTCGATATATTGCAGCACGCCAGCGACGCGCTCAGCCGACAACACGCCTTCGTCAGTACTCAGTTTGAAGAACTGGCGGGCGAGTTGCTGGACCTGTTTTTGGGCGGACGCCATACAGAGTAGATGGAGTGAAAACGAAGGAGAACGCGGTCAGGCGGCGCAAATTCCAGGCCGCACGGCCGCGGCGGAATTCAGCCAGGTTATATTCAAGAATGAATTCTCAGACCGACGTGAGTTCACGAGCCGCCGCATCGTTATAAGCCGCGCGATCAGCGTCGGTCAGCTTCTTTGCCAGAACGCGTTCGGTGGTGGTGACGACCAAACGAGCAATCTCAACGCGTGCATCGGCCAGCATCTTTTTATGCTCGAGGGCGATGGCCTGCTGGGCCTTCGCGAGAAGATCATTCGCCTTGAGGGTGGCCTCTTGCGTTTGACGCTCGAGGAACTCTTTCGCGGTCTTCCTAGCATCATCAACGATGCGGCTCGATTCGACATTGGCCTTCTTGACGATCACGGCGCTCTCCTCC
>CAYVDZ010000741.1:1426-3195 GCA_964450575.1 uncultured Opitutus sp. | reverse complement strand
TCCGCGCAGAGGTATCGCCCCGCGCGACCAAACGTTTTGATAGGGCGAGAGGCCGAGTTTGGCGGCGCCGGAGGGCGTGTGGAGGATGAGGTCGAACGGCTGCGCGAAGTCAGCGCGGAACTCGATCACGAGATTATTGTAGCGGGTGAAGTCAGCGGGAATTTTCCAATCCAGCTCGCGCAGCGTGCAAGTGCGTTCGACCTGCGGCGCGGTATTGGGGAACTCGAGCGTCTTGTTGGTCAGGAGCGTAACTTCGATCTCGGGCAGGCTTTTGGCGAATGGGCTAGAGACATTGAGGTGCCGGACCTCGATGCTGCGGGCGTGGGGAAGGCAGCACGCTACGAAGAGGGCGAGCGCATCTGTGCGGCGGAAGAGGAAGACGTGTGGGAGCGTCATGGCAAAGAGCAGTTGGACAGGGGGTCTTCGCAGAGCGCGATGCGTGCGTGGGGTGGGGGTAATGCAAAAGGTCCCGCCGCCTCATGACGCCGGGACCTGCTACTCGTCGAACAGAGCGCGGTCGAAGGGCGACTCAGTTGACCGCGATCTCCGGTTTGTTTTTCAGAAGGGCGTAGAGGTCATCGAGGATCGCGAAGTGCGCCTCGAGCTGCTTCGTAAAATCGCCGTTCTGATCGTGCTCATCCTGGCGTGAGCGCCAACCGAGGATGAGGGTGTTCAGGGCGGCGGCGAGGCTGCCGGCCTGCGCCGAGCGCTTCAGGATGTCGCGCAATTTGACCAGCAGCGGATCGCTGACCTTGTGTCGTTCCAAGAGGCGGCCGAAAACGCTGTCGGTTTGGCCTTCCTCGATGAAGAGGCCACCGCCGACCTTGTTGAGATCGTAGTAGACGGCGCCGGCGTATTCCTTCGTGATGCGTTCCGGCGGCCAGTCCTTGTTGGGGAGGAAGACCAGCTCGCCCTGGGGATCGAGATGGCGCTTGATGAGCCACGCCGAGGCGGTGCGGTCCAGATTAACTTTCGGACGAGTGACGTATTTCATAGGGGAAAGTGGATAAAGTAGTAGCTGGCCGCCGGAGGCGGCGAGCGTGGTAAAGACGAATACACGGCGGAACGCTTAGTGTTTCGCCTTCGGCTTGCTGGTGATCAGGAGGCTGGCAAGGACGACGGCGACGATGCCGATGCCGACGATCGGAGGAATGGCGGTCCTGCTGACGATTTCTCCGCGCGCCAGCCACGCGCCGAGGCCGAGGACGAGCACGACGCCGAGGGCGATCTGCCAGCAATCGCCGACGATGAAGTCATACCAGAATTGAAAGAAGCCTTTGATGAAGCGCATGAGCGATGTGTTTGCGGGGGATCAGATGGACGTCCTGGAGGCGGCGGTTGAGTGAATCGAAAGACCGCGGGCGGTATGGTAGCGTTTCAGCGCCCGCACCGCGATATAGGATATGAGCGACCAGCCGCCAAGCAGCCATACGAGCGCCCATTCCCCGGTGGGCCAGTCGTAGCTTTCCTTCGCAGGTCCGAAGTAGCCGATGCCTTCCGCGGCCCAGTAGACGCCGAAGGTCACAAGCAGAAGCGCGACGGCAAACTTGAGTGTGTTCTCCGGGACATTGGAGAGCGGTTTCCGTGCGATGATGCCCATGACGAGCACCACCGCGGCGGCAGCGAGCGCACCCATGGAAGCGTGGAACATGGCGTTGGGATTGTCATCTCGGGCGGAGAGGCCAAAGGTGATCGTGATGAAAGCGACCTCGAGGCCTTCGAGAAACATGCCCTTGAACGACACCACGAACGCGAACCAGTCGAGCCCG
>CAYVDZ010000741.1:0-1326 GCA_964450575.1 uncultured Opitutus sp. | reverse complement strand
GCCTTCGAGAAACATGCCCTTGAACGACACCACGAACGCGAACCAGTCGAGCCCGGCTTTGGTCTCGCGGCCGGCACGACGGGCGGCCTCCTGCTCTTCCTTGAAAATCGCCTCTTCGTCGTGAAGTGCCTTGAGGCCGCTGGATCGCAGGACGGCTTTGCGCAGCCATTGCAGTCCGAAGATCAGAAGAAGCGTTCCGATGAGCAACTGCAGCACGGATGCGTTGATGTAGCTGCCGATTGAATTACCAACCAATACCACCACGAGCGCGAGGGCGACGAGCGCCGTGATCGTGCCGGCGATTGCCGCCTTCCAGCTTCGGGTGAGGCCCATCGCGAGGACGATCGTGAATGCTTCCACGCATTCGACGAACGACGCCAAGAAAACGGCGATCATCATACCAATTGTGCTGCTTATCATAGTGAGTTACGTTCGGGTTCGGTTCGGAAAAGGAAGACCGTCGAGGGACGATGACGAGGCTGGGTTGATTTATCGTTCACTCAACGGCGGAACGGGCTCACGCGTTAGATTCATAACAGCGAGCCGCAACAGGGGCGCCGCACGCATTCTCGAATGAAAAGCCGACCCGCAATGGGTCGCGACGCGTCCACAAATGGAGCGTTTTCCGGCGGCACATCAAACCGCAATTGCACGATGACAGCTAACGCGCCACGGTGCGCGCATGGTTGGCCACGTTTCCGATTTTCCGTTCTGCGCAAAGCGGGCCGTTACGATCAAGGACATCGCGCGCGAACTGAAATTGAGCACGCAGACCGTGGCCACGGCGCTGGCGGACAATCGCAGCACGACGCGCGTGAGCGAACAGACGCGGGCGATGGTGCGGGAGGCGGCGCAACGGTTGAACTACCGAGCGAGCTCCAGCGCGCGAAATCTGCGCAGGCGAGAGAATCGACGCGTCGGCGTGATCGTGGAAAAGCTGAGTCAGCACCCGCATCTCGCGATGGTGAGACTGGGGAGCCTGATCGCGGTGGACGAACTATTCACCCAGCGCGGGTATTCCAGCCAGCTTCTACAGGAGGACTTCGCCGCGTGGGATCCGACACGGCCGCCGGACTACCTGCGTGAGATTACGCATGCCGGCTATATGCTCTACTCGTGCTCGCCGGAAGTGGACGAACGCGTGATAGCGGTTTTCGAGCAATATCGGTTGCCGTGGATCGTGCTCAACGGTCCGCCCCAGCGCGCAAACTCGCTCGCCATCGACAACCGCCGGGCGGCGTTCGATGCGACCGACTATCTTCTAGGCCTTGGTCATCGCAGCATCCTGCACGTGATGCCGAATCAACCGCACCACTCGGCCGCGCA
>CAYVDZ010000740.1:0-3202 GCA_964450575.1 uncultured Opitutus sp. | reverse complement strand
CCTCACTTTCGACTACCAGATCGCCGACGTCGGCGGCGCCGGCATCGACCGCCACGGCAAGGCCCTTCCCGACTCCACCCTGCAGCTCTGCGCCGCATCCGACGCCATCCTCTTCGGCTCCGTCGGCGGACCGAAGTGGGAAAAACTCCCGCCCAAGGAACAGCCCGAGCGCGCCGCCCTCCTCCCGCTCCGCAAGCACTTCACCCTTTTCGCCAACCTCCGCCCCGGCCTCCTCTACCGCGAGCTCACCGACGCCTCCCCGCTCAAGACCGAGCGCATCCCCGACGGCATCGACATCGTGTGCATCCGCGAACTCACCGGCGGCCTCTACTTCGGCCTGCCCAAGCAGACCACCACGCTCCCCGACGGCGATGTCCAGGCCGTCGATACGATGGTCTACAAAAAATCCGAGATCATCCGCATCCTCGAGGTCGCCATCGTCGCCGCCCGTTCGCGCAAAAAGAAACTCTGCTCCGTGGACAAGGCCAACGTCCTCGAGACCTCCGTGCTCTGGAGGAAAACCGTCACCGAGCACATGGCCGCCCACGCCCCCGACATCGCCCTCAGCCACATGTATGTCGACAACGCCGCCATGCAGCTCGTGCGCGATCCGAACCAGTTCGACGTGTTCGTTACTGAAAACATGTTCGGCGACATTCTCTCCGATGAGCTGGCCGTCATCTGCGGTTCTCTCGGCATGCTGTCCTCCGCTTCGCTCGGTGCCGGAAAGAATTCGCTCGGATTGCCGTTCGGTCTCTACGAACCCGCGGGTGGAACTGCGCCGGACATCGCCGGCAAAGGCATCGCCAATCCTTGCGCGCAGATTCTGTCGGTCGCGCTGATGTTGCGCTTCAGCTTTGGCCTCGACGCCATCGCGACGCGGATTGAAGCGGCCGTGAAGACGGCCGTCACGAATGGCACCCGCACCGGTGATATCGCGTTCGGCGGCGCGTCGGTGGGCACGCGCGCCATGACGGACGCGATTATCGCGGAGCTTTAAGCCGGTCGGATCGATCAAACCGACCGCCCGGCGTTTCACCACGCCTGGCGGCGAAGCGATAAAGGGCAGCGATGTCTACGGAATCGCGAGGGGCGGGGAAACCTTGGAGGTCAGGACAAAAAAGAACGTCGCCCCCTGATCCGGCGCGCTCTCGGCCCAGACCCGGCCGCCGTGCCGACGAATGATGTTCTGCACAATCTCGAGGCCGATCCCGGAACCTTCAAACTGCGCATCGGTGTGCAACCGCTCGAACGCGTTAAAAAGCCGGTCGGCCTGGCTCATGTCGAACCCGATGCCATTGTCGCGAATGAAATATAACCACTCGCCGTCGACGTGCTGCGACCCGATCTCCACCCTCGCTTTGTCCCGCGGACGGGTAAACTTCAGGGCATTGTTCAGGAGATTGAGGAGAACCTGTTTCAGCAGCGATTCGTCGCCCATCGCCGCGGGTAAGTCTCCGACGACAATCTCGACCTTTCTTGGCTCCCATTGCGGCCGAAGCTCCGCGAGCGCAGAATGGACCAAGGAAACCATGTCGAACGTTTGCGTCAAAACGGGTTCCCTCGTCAGGCGGCTGAAGCGCAGAAGGTCCTCGATCAATCGCCCCATCCGAGCCGTGTTGCGTTCGATGGCGATAAACATCCGCTTGCCTTCCGCGGACGCCGACCCGGCATAATCTTCGCGCAGGATGGAACTAAACCCCTCGATCGCCCGGAGCGGCGAACGAAGTTCGTGAGAAACAAAAAACGCGAAAGACTCCAGCTGTTGATTGGCTGCCTCCAACTCCGTCGTGCGCTCGCGGACGCGTGCTTCCAGTGACTCGTTGGCTTGGTGAAGCTCGTCACGCATGCGCTCGAGCTCCCGATTCCGTTCCTCGAGTTTTGCGACCAGCCGCTCGTTGTAGAGCTTCATCCGCTGCACCCCTTCCTCCGCGACCCGCACCTGCGACGGCCGCGGTTTTCGCATCACCTGATACACCGTGGCCAGCAACGTCGCGGCATCCGCCGGCTTGCGCAGAAATGCGTCCGCCCCAAGTTCCAGTCCTGCTTTTTCGTCCTCCGCCGACGTATAGTTCGCCGTATAAATGATGATCGGAATGGCATCGTATCGCGCCTGCGCCCGAATCTCATAACAGAGCCGGTAACCATCCATCCCTGGCATCAGGATATCGGATACGATCACGTCCACCGCTTCGCGTTCCAGCAGCGCCAGGGCCGCCAGGCCGTCGACTGCCTCGAGCACGACCCTGCCCTCGCCCGCGAGCTGCGCCCGCAGCAGGGTCCGACTCACCGCTTGATCTTCGACGACGACGATCTTCATGCCCACAAGAATGACGACCAAAGTATGGGATACGATCGCATTAGTCGCGAGCCTCAATCAGGCGCAACAACGCCAAACCTGAGAGATAAAATAAACGACGGGTGTGGACGTAAACCATTTCAGAACGGAGTGACACCAAGCCATCGCCCGCCCGGGAGTCGAAAGCAAACCTCGGTGAATCAATTCAACGGATTCCAATGCCGTGGAGTCGTTCCTCTCGGCAGAGCCGGGCCGCAGCGCCAATTCGCCTCTTGCTAACCGCGCCCGCCACCTCTGATGTTTGCACTTATTGCCCTCTGAAAATGACCTCCGCTGAGATTCGCCAGAGCTTCCTCGATTTCTTCGCCCGGCAAGGGCACACGATCGTCTCTTCGGCGTCGTTGCTCCCCGATTCGCCGGGGCTGCTCTTCACCAACGCCGGCATGAACCAGTTCGTGCCGATTTTCCTCGGGACCCGCGCGCCGGATGTCGCGAGTTGGGCCGGAGTGAAGCCGGCGAAAGACACGCGGGCCGCCGACACGCAGAAGTGCATTCGCGCGGGCGGAAAACATAACGACCTCGAGGATGTGGGTTTCGATACCTATCATCACACGATGTTCGAGATGTTGGGCAACTGGTCGTTCGGCGACTACTTCAAGAAAGAGTCGCTGCAGTGGGGCTGGGAGCTGATCACAAAGGTGTGGGGCATCCCGCCCAAGCGGCTCTTTGCGACGGTCTACTCACCCGACAAGACGAAGAATGATCCGTCGGATTTCGATCAGGAAGCCTACGACATCTGGGCCGCTATTTTCCGCCAGGAAGGCCTCGATCCCGCCGTGCACATCGTCCACGGCAACAAGAAGGACAATTTCTGGATGATGGGCGACACCGGCCCGTGCGGCC
>CAYVDZ010000739.1:0-3202 GCA_964450575.1 uncultured Opitutus sp. | reverse complement strand
TTCCGCTCGCCTGCGTATTCTCCCCGGACGGCCGACAGGTTGCCTATCAACGCGCGGTTGGCGACGGCGCGGGGCGATTCAACCAGGTCTTTGTGGCTTCAGTTCCCGCGCCCTGAGCACAGCGAATTTTTTTAATCACCATGAAATCACCACGATGCCTGTCCCTTGCGTTCGTCCTGTTCGGCGCGTTGCTTCCGCTTTTCGCTTTCGCGCAAGCGCCGGCCGGTTCCAAACCCGACTTCAGCCGGGTTCCAGGCGTGATCATTGACTATAGCCCGGCGGAATCGGGCCTCTATATTGGCTCGCCGAGTCTCGCCGTGCTGCCGGGTGGCGATTATGTTGCCTCGCACGATTTCTTTGGACCGAAGTCGAATGAACATCAAAGCGCGCGCAGCGCGGTTTTCCGTTCCAGTAACCGGGGCGCATCGTGGCGGCAAGTTGCGATGATTCAGGGTGCGTTCTGGTCCAAGCTCTTCGTGCATCGCGACGCACTGTATTTCCTCGGGACCGACCGGCATCATGGGAACGCGATTATCCGTCGATCGACGGATGGCGGTGCGACGTGGACGTCCCCGGTGGATCGCCGCAGCGGACTGCTCCGCGATAACGGGGAGTATCACTGTGCGCCAATGGCCGTGATCGAACACAACGGCCGGCTGTGGCGCGCGATGGAGTGGCGGCACCCGCCCGAGAAGTGGGGCGTCAATTATCGTGCCGGCATGATGTCGATCCCGGTCGACGGTGACTTGCTGGATGCGGACCAGTGGACCTTCGCAGATTTTCTCCCCAGCTATCGAAGTTGGAATGGCGGTGACATGGGGGCCTGGCTCGAGGGCAATGCGGTGGTTACGCCGGCGGGCGCCGTCGTGAATGTTTTGCGCGTGCAGACGAACTCGCCGGATGAAAAGGCGGCCATCGTTCGCGTCAGTGCGGACAACCGCGCACTCGCCTTCGATCCAGAGCATGACTTCGTGCCGTTTCCCGGCGGATCGAAAAAATTCACGATCCACTTTGATCCTCAGACCAAACTCTATTGGGCTTTGGCCTCGATTGTCCCGGAGCGGCATCGGGCGGAGAAGCCCGGCAGTATCCGCAACACGCTCGCGCTCGTCAGCTCGCCAGACCTGCGTAACTGGAAAACGAATACCGTTTTGCTTTATCATGCCGACGTAAAGAACCATGGGTTTCAATACGTGGACTGGATGTTCGACGGGGACGACATTATCGCGACCTGTCGGACGGCGTATGATGACGGTGTCGGTGGCGCCCACAATAATCACGACGCCAACTTTCTGACCTTCCATCGCTGGAGTAAGGCCCGCGCCCGAACGATGGCCGATTCGCCGCCTGAGTACGGTGATGGCAAGTGAAACGCCGGCAACCATTCCACGTTCGACTCCTGGACTTCAGCACGATCAAACCGCGTTCGCTGCTGGAGGGTGTCGCGGATACGAGTTCGCTGCTGCCAGCATGGAATTCCCAAGGGCCTCGATGACTACCCGATTTTTTCGCCTGACGATCATGGTTGGCGTTGCCATGGCGGTCTCCGCTTTGGCGGCTGCCCGGCCACCGAATATCGTGTTCATTTTGGCCGATGACCTCGGCTGGCGCGATCTCAGTTGCTATGGCAGTGCGGTGCACCGGACACCTCATCTGGACCGGCTCGCGGGGGAAGGGATGCGCTTCACTTCAGGTTACGCGGCGGCGTCAATCTGTTCCGCTTCGCGTTCCGCCATTCTTACCGGGCGGTCGCCGGCGCGGCTGCAGTTTGAATTTGTGCCCAAGGCGCGTCCGGGGCGGCAATCTTGGGAAACGGCGCTGCAGACGCCCGACTACACGCTGGATTTGCCGCTCGAGGAGCGCACGGTGGGTGAAGTCTTGGGGGAGGCGGGCTACGCCACCGGGTTTTTTGGCAAGTGGCATGTGAGCCGGCATCGGGGACGTTATCTCGAATGGTCGGATACGCACGGGCCGTTCCAGCAAGGCTTCGCGGAGGGCGACCAGGAGTTTGGCAGTCATCCTTACGGCTATGCGAAGCCCAATCCGCCTCTCGATCGGGCGTTGCGCGGAGCCGAATTTCCGGACGATGAACTGACGGCGCGGGCCATCGAGTTTGTCCGGAAGCCGCGCGACCGTCCCTTCTTTTATTTGTCATTGCGAGGGAAGCTTTAGCCGACCGCGGCAATCCACCATAAAGTTAGCTGGATGGCCACGTCGCTGCGCTCCTCGCCATGACAATTGAGGACTTTCATGGCCTATCCGCCCAACGCTTCGCTTGATCCAGCGCTCGCCATGACAAGGTATCAATAGACGGACCCAGCGTGTAATGCGTTCACGCCCGAGGGTAAAATATTCCGGTCCGCGCTTCAGTTCGGGCAGGATTTGAACTTGCCGGAGCGACGGAGTTCACCAGTTTTCGGGCCATGCCGCGCCGGAGGAACCAACGAACGCTGAGGAAATTTGCACCCACGACTCAGCCTCGACCGGTCAACCGGTGTGTCGCCTTGCTGGTGGTCGATAACCGTCCGTTACAAGCTGCGGCATGGACGAAGCTTAAGGTCGCACGCCAGCGTTTGGAGAAGGCTTCGCATGACATCCATCGGCATGACGAGACTGACGTGCCATCTTTTCGCGCGTGGCTGAATACGACGTTCCCAGTTCTGATTTCCGAGGTCCGGGACCTCGCCGAACAGGTCGCAGGGAAGGGTCGGATCGTTTCAGACGTTGAGTCTCAGGCCTATTTTCAAGGCCGCTCTCCAGGCACCGTTTGGCGCGAGATGAAGCGCACCCCGTCCCCATCCGGAGCGCAATCGGAGGATCCTTTCCCAGATGGCCCCGGCACGGGCGCAGGCAGTGACCGGAAGCGTCCGGATGATTTTTTCGGCGAGGAGGCGAAGGGCTTCTTTGAGGAGGATGACTTCGACGGGGGCGACCCGTTTGCCGGGATGTTCAACGACGGTGGGCAGGGTTTCTTTGGCTTCGGTTCTCCTTCCGCGCCGTCGCCCGATAAGATCGACGCCAAGGCGATTTTTCGCCGCCTCGTCCAGCAATTGCATCCGGATCGCGGCGGGACGTGGACCCCGGAGCGCGCCCGGCATTGGGAACGCGTGCAACAAGCGTGGCAGAGTGGAGACGCGGACTGGCTGGCGCGCCTCGAGGCGGAATGGGAGGCAAGAACAGATATGCTGGGTCCCGATAATTC
>CAYVDZ010000738.1:0-3212 GCA_964450575.1 uncultured Opitutus sp. | reverse complement strand
ACTTGAGGTGAGTGGTGCTCCGGGGACAATGGGCGCGTTTAATTCGACCGCGCCGCCCGGGCTTGAACAGGTTCGCGGCGATCTACGTTTTTCGCTGACGCCGGGTCAGCAGCCGGTCCGGGCTAATCAACCCATCGATCTTAAATTCGCGGTGCGGCAGGATTCCGGGTCGAACGTCGCGTTGGAACCGCTGATGGATGCGTTCGCGCATATGGTGGCGTTTGACGAGACGCGGAGTGGCTTTGCGCACTTGCATCCGATGGAGGACGGAACGCAAGTACCGGACCTGAAACAACCCGTGCTCAATTTCAAATTTACGATCCCGAGTCCGGGGCGCTATGTCATTTGGGCGCAGGTCAAAGTCGCCGGCGAAGAGATCGCCGTGCCGTTTGAAGTGGCGGTCGTGCCCTAGCGAATTTTCCGCGTCACCGCGGCATTGCCCGTTCTGTCGATCAGAACGCGGTGTTCCGGTTAGGTTAGCTTAGAACTTCAGGTGCTTCACGGTGAGACCCTGATTGATGAGCTGTTTCAGCGAATCGATCCCGATGCGGAGGTGGTCTTCCACGAATTTTTCATCAACGTGCCGGTCGCTTTCGATGGTCTTCACGCCGTCCGGCGTCATGGGCTGATCCGAAACGAGCAACAAGGCGCCGGTCGGAATCTCGTTGAAGAAGCCCGTCATGAAGATCGTCGCCGTCTCCATATCGATGCACAAGGTGCGCATCTTCTGGAGGTACTTCTTGAACTCATCGTCGTGCTCCCAGACGCGACGGTTCGTCGTGTAGACGGTTCCGGTCCAGTAGTCGCGGGCATGGTCGCGAATGGTGGTCGAGATCGCCTTTTGCAGGGCGAACGCCGGCAGGGCAGGTACCTCCGGTGGGAAGTAATCATTGCTGGTGCCTTCGCCGCGGATCGCGGCGATCGGCAGGATGAGATCGCCGATGGAGGCGCGGTGTTTGACGCCGCCGCATTTACCTAGAAAGAGCACGGCCTTGGGACTAATGGCGCTCAGGAGATCCATCACCGTCGCCGCCGTCGCGCTCCCCATGCCGAAATTAATGATGGTGATATCATTGGCTGTGGCGCTTGGCATCGGTTTTTCTTTCCCGCGGACCGGGACATCATGCCACTCCGCGAAAAGATTCACGTAATTGCTGAAGTTCGTGAGAAGAATGTAATCACCAAACTCATCGAGCGGCACTCCAGTGTAGCGGGGCAGCCAATTTTCGACGATCTCTTTGCGGGTCTTCATGACCAAGCGTTTAGTCGGGCGTGGCGCGGATTACACCGAAAATCGCGCGATCGAACCGGCCAAACGTCGAGCGTTCGTGAAGCCGTGACGGTCAAGGATTGCGCTTCGGATCTTTGCGGGCTGCGCTGTTCGGTTTCAAACATGAGTGCCGTGCTGCGAGCATCGATCGGTGGACTATTCTGGGCGGCCTTTGTGTTCGTCCAAGTAATAACGTTACAAGGCGAAGCCTGGTCGCATGCACTGCTGGTGTTTGCCGCGCTGGTACTGGTGCCGTTGGTGCTGGAACTCTTCGCGGATACGGACGCGCCCGAGCGTTCGAAGCGCCTGTTGAACGTCGCCGGAAAAGTGCAGTTGCCGGCGGGACTGTTTCTCGGTTTGGCGTATCTCTTGTCACCGGGCCCGTGGACGGCGCTCGCGACGCTGCCGTGGCTGGGTTTCACGTTGCTGCTGGCGGTGGCCGGTTTTGCGCGGATGAAGTCCGGCGGCCTGACCCGCGAGCTGCATCTTTTATGTGCCGACGTTGCACTGATGTTTCTCGCGATTGGCGGGCTCTGGACGCTGGCCGATCGCGGTGGGGTTTCTCCGCTTGGATTTGCTCCTGGCATCGTGTCGTTGACGGCCGTGCACTTTCATTATGCCGGGTTGCTGTTGCCGCTGTTTGCCGGCCTGGCGCAACGGGAGATGTGGATGTCACGGATGGCGTCACGCGCGGCAGTCGGAGTGGTGCTGGGAGTGCCTGCCGTGGCGTTTGGCATCACGGCCACTCAACTTGGGTGGAGTCCGACGATCGAGGCGGGGGCGGGATGCGGGCTCGCGCTGGCCGGCATGGCAGTGGCGGTCTTGCACGTGCGTCTGGCGTTGGACGCGCGGTGGTTGATGGGCGCGCGCATTCTGCTGGGTATTGCCGGGGCTTCCTTGTTTTTTGGAATGATGCTGGCGGCCCTTTACGCCATCCGGGCCTTCAGCGCACCGGTGCCGTGGCTTGATTTGCCGCAGATGCGGGCGGTGCACGGGACGGTCAATGCGCTCGGCTTTGGGCTCTGCGGCGTACTGGGCTGGCGGCTCGCCCCGCGGGAGTAATATTCGGGAGCCCGGATAGAGCGGGACAACGACGGCCCCCTCCGTTGGGAAACGTTCTTTCTGCGCGTGTTCGATCGCCCCGGCGAAACCATTCCGAATAACGCGCAACCCAAGGTCGCGCCCGCCCCCGGATGGGCTGCGGGTGGCGCCGGCCTTTTACGCCCGCACGAGCGCGTTGTCTGTATTCAAGTGCTCAATACCCGTGTATTTCTGCGATTGCTCGTCGGCGTGGTAACTCGAGCGCACGAGCGCGCCGCTTTCGATCACGCCGATGCCCAAGCCGAGTCCGAACTGCTTCCAATGGAGGAACTCTTCGGGCGGAGCCCAGCGGGAAACCGGCAGATGTTGCGGGCTGGGCTGCAAATACTGGCCGATCGTCACGATATCGGTCCGATCCGCCGCGATATCGCGGAGGGTCTGTTCGATCTCATCCGGCGTTTCGCCGAGGCCGAGCATGATGCCGGTTTTGGTGACAAAGCCGCGGCTCTTGGCGTGCGTCAGGATGGAGCGTGAACGTGCGTAACGCGCTTGGACGCGAACCGGCTTTTGCAGGCGCTCCACGGTTTCCAGGTTGTGGTTGAAAATGTTGGGCTGGGCGTCGAGGACGACGTCGAGATGGGCGGTGTTGCCCTTGAAATCAGGCGTCAACACTTCGATCGCGGTCTGCGGATTGCGATGGCGGACGGCGCGAATCGTCGCGGCCCAGACACTGGCCCCACCGTCCGCGAGTTCATCGCGAGCCACGCTGGTGATCACACAATGCTTCAAGTTCATCTTCGACACGGCATCGGCGACTCGCGCGGGTTCGCCGAGGTCGAGTTCCGTGGGGCGTCCGGTCGCGATCGCGCAGAAGTTGCAGGAGCGCGTACAGATATTGCCC
>CAYVDZ010000737.1:0-3212 GCA_964450575.1 uncultured Opitutus sp. | reverse complement strand
GTTCGATACCGTTGTCGCGGACGAGGGCGAGGGCCAGGTGTCGGCTGTCGTTGGACCATGCGTAGCTGCCGATGTGCGTGTCGGTAGGGAAACCGCTGATACGGCGTTCCGGGCCACCGTCGATGGGTTTCAGAATGATGCCGATGTAGGCGACGGCGCGGCTTTGGCTATTGGTGACGGGGTCGAGGCGGACCCCGGCGAGGCGCAGTTCGGGTTGGGCGAGCTCGGCGATGGAAGGAGCGGCGGCGCGTTCGAGGAGCGCGAGGTGGCGTCGATCCGGCGGGAGAATGGCCGCTGGGGCGAGAGGGGCGTCGACAATGGCGGCGAGCGCAGGAGAGGGCGCCCGGTAAGCGGGGGCGTTCTGAGCGACGATGCTGGCACCGGTGGTCAGTCCGAGAGCGAGAAGCAGGAGGGCGCGCAGTCGGCGGGAGGAAGGCGACATGCGCGGCACGATGAAGAGTGGGCGTCTGGTTGGCAATGGCGAGGACGGGGAGTGTTCGTGAGTTCAGCTTTGGCGTGGCTTTCTCCGGGAGCCGTTTGATGCTCGGCGGTTAGACATGTCGCGCCTTGATTCCTATCTGAGAGAGATCCGGTCCACGTTGACCCTGGCGTTTCCCATCGTGGTGGGCCATGTGAGTCAGATGTTGATGGGCGTGACCGATAGCGTGATGATTGGGCGCGCGGGTACGGTGCCGCTGGCGGCGTCCTCGTTTGGCGGGAATGTATTCGCGGTTTTCTTTGTGCTGGGGATCGGGCTGATGGTGCCGGTGGCGATTTTTGTCGCGCGCTCGCGGGGAGCCGCACGGCCGGATGAAGCGGCGGAATATATCCGTCACGGCGTGGCGTTGGCGCTGTTCTTTGGTGTCGTGGAGACGCTGATGATGGTGGGATTGAGCACGCAGCTCGTGCGGTTTGGGCAGCCGCCGGAAGTGCTCGCGATCGTGACGCCGTATTTTCTGTGGATCGCCGCTTCCTTGGTGCCGGTGCTGCTCTATATCGCCCTGCGCCAATATGCGGAGGCGATGGGCCATCCCTGGGGTCCCATGTTTATCATGCTCGCGAGTGTCGGAGTGAATGCGGGCCTCAACTGGATTTTCATTTATGGTAATCTCGGGATGCCGGCCTTGGGTCTCACGGGCGCCGGGGTGGCGACTTTGCTGGCGCGGGTGGGCGCGGCGCTGGCGATTTTTCTTTGGCTGCGGCGGGATCCGAAGGTCCACGCGGCATGGCCGACGCGCTGGTTTGGGCGGTATGCGCGGGACCGCTTTCGCGCCATGATACGGGTGGGATTTCCGACGGCGGGAATGTTGCTGTTTGAGAGCTCGGCTTTCGCTGCGGCCAGCATCATGAATGGCTGGCTGGGAACGATCCCGCTGGCCGCGCACCAGATCGCGATCAGCTGTGCGTCGTTGGTGTTCATGATTCCGCTGGGCCTGGCAATCGCGACAGGAATGCGGGTGAGCCATGCCGTGGGTTCGGGAGCGCGGGACCACTTGCGCACCATTGTCTTTGGCTCGATGGGACTGGCGATCGCGATCATGTCCGGGATTGCCCTCACGATTGCTTTCGGCGGCAGCGTGATTGCTACGTGGTTTGTGCGGGATGGCGCGGTCATCGCCCTTGCGGCTCAGCTGCTGATCGTCGCGTCGCTCTTTCAGTTGTTCGACAGCGTGCAGGTGGTGGCCGCTTCCGCCTTGCGCGGCATCATGGATGTGCGCGTTCCGGCCTTGATCACGCTCGTGGCGTATTGGGGAATTGCGCTGCCGCTCGGTTATCTTTTGGGCGTGCGTGGTCCGTTTGGCGCCGTTGGCGTCTGGTCCGGGCTGGCGGCCGGGCTGGCCTTTGCGGCGGTCTTTCTCACGGCGCGCTTTACCCGGCGGACCTCGGCGGGAAATTCGTACAGGCACTCGTGAATGAGCGCGCGGTGTCGATGGTGCCGTCCGTGGCGTATCGAGCGTCGGAGGCGGGGCGCTTTTTCATTCCGAGTTCGGGTTAGGATTTCTGCGCTGAACCAGCGTGGCACAGGCATTCCTGCCTGTGTTTTCGGGGAGCGGGAACGCCGGCCGGCCGGCCGGATTGGCGTGACTCAGCCGAGCGCTTCCTCGAGTGCAGCGATGATCTCCCCGGCGGGTTCGGTGCCACAGCACAGGCGGAGCAAGTCGGGATCGAGGCCGCTGGCGGCAAGCTCGGCGATGCCGGCGGGCGTCGTCACCAAGTTGTAATGCGCGAGGTACATGAATGGACAGATCAAGGTCGTCGTCATGCCGAAACTCGGCCCTTTGGGCAGGCGCAGTCGGTCGTAAAAAGGATCCAGTGGAATGCGGAGGGTGAACGAAATCATGCCCCCGGTGGATTGAGGTGTGCGGGCGATCTTCTGGTAATTGTCGCGGGAGTCGGATTGCAGGGCCCAGAACACCTGGCGCACCTTGGGATGAGACTCGAGAAAAGCCGCGACGCGGGCGGTGTTCTCGTTGATGCGGTCGATTACCGCGTACGTTTTGCCGATCTGCAGGGCGAGCCGGGCGAGGTCCCGGGAGTAGAGGGGTTCGATCGAAGCTGTCGCGCGCGTGCGGAGTTCGGTCGCATCGGGTCCGGCGGGATTGATGGCGACGACTCCGGCGATGATGTCGCCTTCGCTCGCACAGTATTTGGTCAGGCTTCCGACGAGCACGTCGCAGTGGTGAAGCACAGTGACGTTGAAGGGAGAGGCGACGGATGAGTCGATCAGCAGGTGGGCACCGTGGGCACGACACAAGGCGCAGAGCTTCGCGATATCCGGAGTTTGGATGAGCGGATTGGTGGGTAGCTCCGCGAGTACGCCGGCGATCCGGCTCCCGTGTTTGGCGAAGATGCGCTCAATCGTTTCGTAATTCAGCGGATCGCGAACATACACATAATCTGAGGGGTCGCGGGTGAACCGCTTGAGGATCGCGATCGTATCGAGGTAGAGCCAGCCGAGTTGGATCCAGACCGTGCGCCCTCGGTTCGCTTGCAGATCGGCCGACGCGCGGAAGGCGCCGTAGACGGCATTCATTCCGCAGTTCGTGAGGATCAAGTCAGCGTCCACCGTGCCGGGTAGCGCCTCATGCAGGAGACGACGTACCTCCGTGGCGGAATCCCCGATGAATTGATTTTCTGGATACGGTGCGGGGGTAAGGCCGATTCGGACAAGGTGGTCCTCGGCTTCACGGGAGGAAAGAAAGCCGCCGACG
>CAYVDZ010000736.1:0-3226 GCA_964450575.1 uncultured Opitutus sp. | reverse complement strand
TCGACGAGCCGCTTGGTCGCGGCGTAGCCGGGCCCGCTGGGCAATTTGGCTCGGAGCCAGCTCGGTTTGCGCGTGTTGTTTAGCGGTAGAGACATCCCGCCAGAAGGCATCGCAAGCCCGCGGAAGCGCAAGCGGCTTTTCATCTGATCCGCGCTGCCCGGCGGCCGACTCCGAAAGGTCAACGCGCGATCGCCTCGGGAGCGCGTTGGTGAATCTGCAGGTTCCGAATCTCCAAATGGCTTCGCACGGTCCGGATCGCGAACCAGCCGCGGGTGAGGGGTATCGGATCGGTGAACGTGAAGATTTTTTCGCCGTCGCGCCAGTATTCCGCCACACCCTCGCGGGCGACGAGGCGGATGCGGTAGGTGCGGTTGGGTTCGAGCAGGAAACGGCGCTCGCTCAAGTCGTGGTCGGGGAGGAGCGGCTTGGTGCCATCCCCGGCGTAGCGCCGGAAGCGCGTCGCGGTGTTGTTGTGGCCACCCATGCCGACGTAGTACGTGCGCAACGAGTCATAGTCGCTGAAGCGTCCGGAACGCGTCGCCGGGCGACCGGTCGCTGTCCCCGGATCGCTGGCCATCCAGAAGCAATTTACGTCGGACACGCGATCATGGGGACCGTCGCGGGAGATGGCAGTCACGTCATAACTGATTTCCACGGAGCCCCTGAGTTCCTGATTAAACCAGACCGTGCAACCCGCGGCGTCCTCAATGATAAGCGCGCCATCCCGGGTTGTCACCGTGCCGCCGGGCATTTGTTCAACGGTCCAGTGGCTTAAATCGCCGGTGGGTGGCGCCGACCCCCGTGCGTCGTTCTGAGCGAAGAGTGCTCCGAGCGTGGCGACCCCGCAGAAGACCAGACCTAAAAACGAGGGCATCGGAGAAAGGGAACGCATTGAGGAAGGGAAACGGATCGGGGACGGGGAAGAAAGCGTGAAACACGCGGGGTGCACGTCCTCGTTTCTGGCGAGGATCCGGGCCGTCGGCGAACTTTCTTTGGCGCGCCGACGGCGCATTCACCGGCGACCCTCGACGAGAACGCGCGTTGGTGAAATGAGCTCAGCAATCAGGCGGCGGCGGCGGTCGCGAACAGCGAAATGACGAGACTCAGGACCGCATAGGCAAGCAGGCCGACGATGGTGAGGAGAAGAATCGCGAAAACGAGCAGGCCAACCCAGATCTTGCGAAGGGAGCGCGGTCGCAGGGTGGGTTGGAAGTGTTCCTCGACCAAGCGCACGTTGCGCATGTTGGCCTGCCACGCCATATCGAAGAGATCCCCGAGCACCGGGACAGTGCCAACCGCGGCCTCGATCAGGATGTTTCCGCTCATGCGCGCCAATACGGGCGTCGGCATGCCCAAGCGGGCGGCGTGATACATCACATACAAGGAAAGGACGGCACCGGCCCAGTCGCCGAATCCGGGAATCAAGCCGAGCAGAGGGTCCAGCCCGATCCGCCATTTTCCAATC
Organism: uncultured Opitutus sp.; assembly: GCA_964450575.1. Classification (GTDB taxonomy): domain Bacteria; phylum Verrucomicrobiota; class Verrucomicrobiia; order Opitutales; family Opitutaceae; genus ER46. Next base: position 1,761 of record CAYVDZ010000736.1, on the reverse strand, counting down.
GGGATGGAGCGATCAAGAATCCACGCGACGCTGCGAATCTGCCGGAGCCGCGCAGCCGTTTCCCGGGGCAGCGACCCGGGGTCGATCCGATGGGTCTTCACTGCCACGGTAACCCGGGTTTAAGTCTGTCGCTTATACAGTGCCGCATCCAGAATCGACCAAAGGTGAATAATCCACCCGAGGAGAAAATACCATAGCACTGCCGCGAGGACGAACATGATGATCGCGCGAAAGAGCTTACCTTGGAGCAGCTGCCCCAAGCCCGGAATAAAAAAACTCGCGAGGGCGGCGATGACATTACCGGTCGATCCAGGGGAAGCACTCATGATGGAATAAGATGCAGACAGGCATCTTCGGTGATAGTTCGTGAATGGGGGCTCGCTGGAATGCAGAAATTTCCCCTCCAAACGAAAGCCGGGCGGGACGACGCTGCCGTCGTCCCGCTCACGCTTGTTCAATCGTATCGGCGCCTCTCTCTCTCGGGAGGCGCCGGACTCAACTCTAACCTCAGACGTTCTCGAGCAGCTTGTTCAGGCGGGCCACCATGGAGGTGACGTCGTCAAGCAAGCCGGCGCTGATAAGCGCATTGTCGAGCAGCTGTTCGGCCACGAGTTTGGCGCGCTCGGGGTTGCCGGTGTGCGTTTCAAACAACCGCTTGATCACGGCGTGACGCGGATTGATTTCCAAGTTCACGCGGAGCGGGCTATCGGCGCCTTCCTTGTTCATCGCTTTCATCATGCGGCGCTTGTGCGGTGACATGAACTTGTCGGCATTCAGGGCCAGCACCGGCGAATCAACGAGGCGTTCACTGGCCTTCACTTCGGCGACGCGGTCTCCGAGCGTCTCCTTCAGCCACGTGGTCAACGTCGCCACGTCCGCATCGCTCAATGCCCCTTCGGCCTTCGGCAGTTCGGACAGCGTCACGTCGGCGTGATCGGCCGCGGTGAGCTTCTTGCCGTCGAATTCGCGCACGTTGTTCATCACGTACTCGTCCACCGCTTCGTAGCAGAAGAGGACTTCGAGATTGCGGGCCTTGAAGCCTTCGAGATACGGACCCGACTCAATGGCGGCACGATTCGGGCCGACGAGATAATAGATGTCCTTCTGCTCGCCTTGCAGGCGCGAAACGTAGTCGGTGAGGGAAGTGGTTTTGCCCTTCCCGGTCAGCGACGATTCGAACCGGAGCAGCTTCGTGAGTTGTTCTTTGTGCACGAAGTCGAGGGCGGCGCCTTCCTTCACGAAGTGACCGAATTCCTTGTAGAATTCATCATAGGCTTCGGGCCGATTCTTGGCCTCTTCTTCGAGAAATTTGAGAAACCGCTTGGTAATGACTTTGTTCAGCTTATCGAGCAGCGATTTGTCCTGCATGGTCTCGCGCGAAATGTTCAGCGGGAGATCTTCGCTATCGATGACGCCCTTGAGGAAACGCAGCCACTCCGGCAGGATGTCCTTGGGTTTCTGGTCGATCAGGACCTTGCGACAATAGAGGGAAACGCCGGGTTCGAGACGCGAGAGACCGAGCTTTTCGGTGTTGTCTTTGGGAACGAATAACAGCGCGTTGATCGTGAGGGGTGCATCTGCGCTGAAGTGCAAACGCAGGCGGGGCTCTTCAAACGCGTGCGCCTGGAACTTGTAGAACTCGGTGTACTGCTCCTCCGTCACCTCGCTTTTACTGCGTAACCAAATTGCTTGGACGGTGTTGAGGTGCTTGCCGTTGAGATTGATCGGGAATGACACGAACGCGCTATAGCGCTCGAGGAT
>CAYVDZ010000735.1:1853-3247 GCA_964450575.1 uncultured Opitutus sp. | reverse complement strand
AACGCACCTGAACGTGGTTCTCTCGCGCGCCCGTACGGCCCAACCTTGGGCGCGGCCGGCCCTCACCGCCCGAACAATTTGTCGAGCGCGTTCAGGCTCTTGACGGGCGCGATCTTCTTCTGGCCAATCGGCGCGGCCACGATCGGCCGCGGACCCGGCGCAGGAGGCGACTTGGGTGCTGCGGGAATCATCGCAACCCCACTGCTGCCCTTCGATCCACCCGGAATCGCCGCGACCGCTCCTGCGCTCTTTGCCTGCAGCGAGGCCAACCCGCGATCCAGTTTCACCGCTGACACCGGCTCGGCCGTGCCGAGTTCCTGCGCAAAGAGGCTGACGCGGAATTCCTCCACCAACCACCGAAACGCCTCCGCCCCCTCCCGGCCTCGCACTTTGTTCACCGCCGCTACGTAAGGCGCCAGCTGCGCCGCCCGCTCAACATCTTTCGCCGGATTTTTGCGCGCGCGTTCCGACCGGAGTTTCATCGCTTTCAGATAACGCGGCAAATGTGCCAACTGCGCGAACGGCGTCTGCCGCAAAAAATCCGCCGGCACGAGTGATTCAAGGTCACGCGCCAAACTCGCCGGCGCATCCGGGAGCACCTGCAGTTCATTGCGCAGCACCAAAATTTCCCGCAACAACGCCACTAGCCGCGGCACCAGCCCGCGCAGGTCGGCCTTGGCGCGATCAAGCACCGTCGCAAAAACGGCCCCCGTCAGCGGCGCCACCGGGCGCTCGATCAACCAGCGTCGCACCGATTGAAACCCCTGCTCCTGCAACTGCTCCAGCGGACCCAGCATCGCCGTGAGCGCGCCCAATTCGCGCAGCGCCCGCAGATCCCGTTGAAACCAGGTGAGCTCGTGCCCGAGTTGCCGTTCGAAGAGTGCAGCCACTCCGCGGCGCGTCGCCTCCTGCGCCTCTTCCGGGGTCTTGAAGATCCTCCGCGCGACGCCGTCGCGGCCGACTTGCAAGCCAGGAAACGCATACACCGGCGCTCCGCCCTGCTCGGTCACCAGAACACGTTCCGGCAACGCATCGAAAACCCAGTCCGTGTGCTCCGCCGTGTCCCACTTCACGCGCACCGCCCGCCAGGCCGGGGGATCTTCCCGCGCCACGGCTTCACTCGCCACGCGCGATTGCGAAGCCAACGCGGCATGGAGCTCACTGAGTTCGCGACTCGCAGCAATTTCCTTCCCGGCGCCATCGAGCACGCGGACGCGCACCCGCAAGTGATCCGGCGGCGGCTTGTCCTGCCACACCACCGGATCAATCGAGAGGCGAAAACGCTCCGCGATCTGCGCGGCGAGCGCTTCCGTCAATGACTCGCGCCGCGCCGTGAGGCGGTCGCGCGCGGCCACTTGATTCGCCAGACTTTTCGCGGTTTCCGCCAATGGCAC
>CAYVDZ010000735.1:0-1843 GCA_964450575.1 uncultured Opitutus sp. | reverse complement strand
GGCACAAATCCCCGCCGCAATTCTTTCGGCAACGTGCGCAGGTAGTGCTCCACCTTGGCTTCGAGATGACCCGGGATCGCCCAGTCCAGCGCCGCCGGCGTCAGCGACTCGGCTTCGCGCACCGTAACGTCGAGCGTTACGCCATCGTCGGTCTGACCCGGCTTGTACGCATAATTCAGCGGCAACGCGCGGTTCACCAACGGCAGGGCTTCAGGAAACGCCTCCGCGTCATGCTCGATCGTTTCCGGATCGCGCAAGTTCTCCGGCTCCATGCACAGAAACCGCGGTTCGCCACCCCGTCGTTCGCGCACGAGATCCACCAGCTCCGCCACACTGCTCACGCCCGGCCACGCTTCTTCGTCGGCGTTGCGATCATTCCGACCGGAGCCGCCGCCATGGCTCCCTGTGGCGGAGCGCCGCGGGCCACCCGCGCTCGAGGAACCGGCCGACGCCGAACGCGCCGATTCCGGAATCAGTCGCGCGGCGTAGAAGCGATACGCCGCCTCGTCCAGATTCAGGTAACCACTGTCTCGCGCCCGCGTCAGCAGGTCCTCGAGTTTCTCCCGTAGCGCGCGGTTGTGCGTGATGAAATCGAGCGGGAAGGTCACGGTGTCATTCACCAGCCCTTCGCGAATGAAGATCTCCGTCGCGTGCACCGGATCGATTTTCCCGTAGCTCACGGAGCGGCTGTCCAACTCGAGTCCATACAAGCGCGTGCGTTGCTTCACCATCACGCGGCCCGCTTCGACATTCCAGAACGGCTCGCTGTGCGCCACGCGGACGAGATGCGCCCCGAGTTCGAACGCCCACGCCGGATCCAGCCGCGCACAGGTGCGGGCATAGAGGCGGGTTGTTTCCATCATCTCCGACGCCACAATCCAGCGCGGCGTCTTCGGACCTTTCTTCGGGCCTCCCCGCGCGGGCGCATCCGCCGCCGGCCGACGTTTCGGCTCCTCGCGTCGAAACAACACCGAACCGGGAAACAGATTCACCCGGCGATCCTGCGTCGCTTTATACGCGCCGGTTTCTTCATCGAGATGCGCGATGTTGCCCAGCAAGCCCGCGAGAATACTCCGATGAATTGCGCGGTACGACGGGCTGCCAAACGCGGTCGCTTGGTCGTCAATCTCGGCGATGCCGTGAAACGCAGATGTCATCCGGAAGTCCTGCCGCTCCTTCAACACATCGAGCAGTTGCGTGTGGATATCGCGCCACTCGCGCATGCGCGTGTAACTAAGAAAATGATCGCGGCAAAACCGCCGCAGCCGCGCTTGCGACATCGTTTCAAACTCGTCGTGAAACGCTTCCCAGACATTCAGCAGCGTGAGGAAATCCGAGTCCGGATGCACAAAACGCCGATGCGCCGCATCCGCCTGTTGCTGCTTGTCCATGGGCCGCTCGCGCGGGTCCTGAATCGAAAGACCGGCCGCAATCACGAGCACTTCGCGCAATGCTTTCTCCGCCCGCGCCTGAAGAATCATTCGCCCCACCGTCGGATCCACCGGCAAGCGGGCCAGCTCGCGCCCGACCGCCGTCAGCTGCCGCGTTAGACTCGAACCCGCCGGCGCAACCGAGGCCGGCGAAGCGACCGAAGCAGCCAAAGCAGGTGAAGAAGATGAAGCGGCTGACGAGGTCGAAGCGGGCATCGCCGCTTCGGCGACGGGCGCACTCGGTTCCTCGTTCGATGGCGCATCGGTGCCAGATCGCCCGCCTTCGGCGTCCAGCGCCCCGAGTTCCTCCAACAGCCCGTAGCCCGCGCGAATCGCTTTCGCCGAAGGCATGTTGATAAACGGAAACCGTTCAATGTCGCCGAGACCGAATGCCTTCATGCGCAGGATCACGT
>CAYVDZ010000734.1:0-3250 GCA_964450575.1 uncultured Opitutus sp. | reverse complement strand
GTCTTGCAGTCGGGTTGCACGCGAAACGCGATGCCGACGAATCCACGGGCGCCGCCCGCCGCGCCCGAGCCCGGTTCGCCGACGAGATCGACCTCGAGGGTGCCGTTGGAAAACTCGAAGCCCTCTACGATCGCGAGATGATCAAGTCGACCGGCCTCGGCGGCGGCACCGGCCTTTCTTGCCGGACCCTTCGTGGCTGGGGCGCCGGCCGCGCCCGCGGCAGACGGCGGGGCGGTCAGTTTGAGGGCGGATTTTCCCTTGAACGACACCGGCGTTGCTTGGGCGTTATAGAGGGTCAGGCCGGTCGCTGAGCTGAGCGGGAGCGACTTCTCCTGGGCGAACAGCGACAGCGGGGCGGAAGCGAGAGCGACAAGGATGGCGAGGCGGCGGACGTTCATGATCATAGGGAAACGGAATCCCGCAGGGGAAGATCAGGATTCGTAAGGCAGAAGCGAACGAAGGCAAAGTCAAGGCAGCCCCCGCGGACCAGCGCAATAGGGGCGCATCTGCCGGTTGGCGGTAGCCGCGAAGGTGTTTTGGAAGTGGCACGGGCGGCCCGCCCGTGGGATGGGGGGAATTTCTCAGACATGGGCAAGATGCCCATGCCACCCTGGAAGACCGACAACCCGGAGATGCGCCCGCGCCATCGGGTCTGCCTATTACGCGTTACATCTCGGGTGCGTTGCCAACGCGTAAAAGGCAGGCCCCATCTGGCTCGCCCCGACAGTTGAATGGTATGAACCGGCGAGAGTTGACATGGGGTCATGCCAAGAATCAGGAAAAGACGCGTGTGAACTCCGGCCGCTCGGTGCCACCGCTCTGATGGACCGATGCAATAGCGAGCCCACGCTATTCGACGCAAAGCCTGCGCGACACGCTTTGCGCCGCGTCGGCGCCTCTCACTCATTCGTCTGCCCGCTGCGGCGAACCCATCCCGCTGCGCGACCGATTCAAGAGGCATCACCGCTGTCCGGACTCCTAGCGTGACCCCGTGGGGGTTCCCCGGCGAGCCCCGTGGAATTGAGCCGTCCCGATTAAAATCGCCCAAGCACCCACCACCGGTGGCACATCGAATGCTTACCTTCCCTGACTAGCCATGAATACAAAACACCAGACACTAAATCGCACCGGCCTGATGCTGGCGCTCGCCAGCGGGCTGACCGGCTCGCTGTTCGCCCAAACCCCCCCCAGGCCCTCACCAGCCGCCGGATCCGTTACCGAACTCGAAAAGTTCATCATCACCGAATCGGCCCTCGCCGCCCAGGGCGGCCTGATGCCCACTTCGCGTCCCAGCGACTCTGTCTTCGGCTCGTCCAAATCTCTTCTCGATATTCCGCGTTCCGTCACCGTGCTCACCCCCGAGCTGATGCAGAAACTGGGTGTTCGCAGTTTCGACGATGTCGCCCGCGTCATGCCCGGCGGCGAACGGCCAAACTATTACGGAGTCCCCGGCACCCCGTTCATCCGCGGCGATTTCGCCGGCACCTTCTTCAACGGCATGCAGCGCGCTTTCCAGCGCAACGAAATGCCCACCTCCTTCGGCTCGCTCGACGGTATGGACATCGTCCGCGGTCCCGCCCCCGGCAATTACGGTCCGACTCAGGGCGGCGGTTACATCAACTTCCTCCCAAAATCGCCCTACTACGACAAATTCCGCGGTTCGCTCCGCACCACCGTCGGCTCCTATGACTACTTCAACACCCAGATCGATGTCGGCGGTCCGCTCCTCGCCTTCGGCAAGCCCATGGCTTACCGCATCTCGCTGACGAACCAGAACGCCGACTCTTACTACAAGAATGTCAAGAACGACTACATCTCCCTCTACGGGGCCCTGAAGGCTCAAATCGCCCCCGGCATCTCGCTCTTCACCGGAGCCGAATACTACAACTACAAGTCCAACGAGAACGCCGGCTGGAACCGCGTCACCCAGGACCTGATCAACAACGGCAACTACATCGTCGGCGAAGTGGTCAACCAGACCAGCGCAACGGCCGGCGGTTTCGTTCTCCCCGGCGTGGTTCCGTTCATCGGCTTCGGCGGCAGCGCGGCGACGATCGGCGGCTCCCAGTTTGATAACAGCGGCGGCGCGATCATCCCGCCCGCCAGTTACGTGGCCACGCTCTCGCCCGCGTTGCAGGCGCTGCTGAATCCGACCACGGGCGCTTACACGGCGGCATTTTTTAACGCTGGCGGCAGAGCCCTCACGACCGAGATCGACGGCGACCAGGTGCTCGCCGACCCCGGCGACTTCGCCAACTCGCAGAATTTCCTCTACTTCGCCGACCTCGTAAACGTCCGCTCCTCGTCGCTCACCCTCAAGAACCAGTTTATCATCGACTATATCAAGACCGAGAAGGTCTCGTCCTATGGCTACGCCTTTAACATGGACCAATTCATTGTCGAAAATAAGGTGAGCGCCGAACAGAAGTTCACCGGTATTCTCGCCAGTTTAACCTCCGGTGGTTCGATTCGTTACAGCTGGGCCAAGCAGCTCCAGGACTTCGCCGCGGAACCCTTCTCCCGCCGCGACATCAGCAAGAGCCAGATCTCCGCCAACTCCGTCGTCCTCACCGGTCCCCAGCGCCCGCTCGTTGGCGATACCCGCAATCTCTGGGCCCAGAGCGCCAGCACCGATCTCTACCAGCTGGCCGCCTTCACCGTGGGCGAACTCAAGTTCTCCGAAGCCTTCAGCACCTACTTCTCGCTGCGCGTCGAGGGTGCCAGCTTCAAGAACACGATCCCCGGTGAGCACGAGCGCAACGCCCGCCGCGGCCAACAGGTCGCCAAGGGCGGCAAGAATTACTACATGGCCAGTGTAAATCCGGTCTTCAAGATCTCGCCGAACCTCTCCCTTTACGCCTCCGGCCTCTACGGCACCGCGCTCAATCCCTCGCAAGGCGGCAACATCTCCTCCGAGGCCAACTTCGGCGAAACCGGTCTGGTCGAGGGCGGCGTCAAAGCCTCTCTGCTCGACAACACCCTCTTCGCCTCGCTCTCCGTTTACGATTCCACCCGCCGTCGTTTCAACAACTTCACCAACGCTCAGGACGGTCTCCGTTCCCAAGGCGTCGAGTTCGAAGCCACCTGGATGGTCAACAAGAACCTCTCTTTCATCGCCAACTTCGGCGTGAAAGAAACCCAGCTCATTACCCGCCCCGGATTCCGTTTCGGTGCGACGCAGGACTACTACACGCCGCTGGTTGCGGGCGGTCTGTATGTCGACTTCGGCGACGCCACCGGCCTGATCGCG
>CAYVDZ010000733.1:0-3253 GCA_964450575.1 uncultured Opitutus sp. | reverse complement strand
GATTTTGGCAAGGCGATGGAACGGATGCGCCGTCTGCGCGCCGACATCAGCCCGCATGATTCGGCGCAACGCTTCGCCGACGTCGGCGTGGATGTTTTTTTCGGCGGCGGACAATTCACCGGTTCGGACCGCGTGGAGGTCGCAGGGCAGACGCTGCGCTTTTCCAGGGCCGTCATCGCCACTGGCGCGCGCGCCACCGCTCCGCCGATTCCAGGGTTACAGGATGTTCCTTACCTGACCAACGAAACGCTGTTCTCACTGACCGAATTGCCGAAGCGACTCGGCATCATCGGGGCCGGCCCGATCGGCTGTGAAATGGCGCAAGCTTTTGCCCGCTTGGGCGCGGAAGTTTTCCTGGTGGAGACGGAGCATGGCATCTTGCCCAGCGAGGATCGGGATGCAGCGGAAGCCGTCCTGGCCAAAATGGAGCGCGACGGAGTCAAGCTGCTTTGCTGCGGCAAGAAGCTCAAACTGGCCAACGACGCCGACGGCGTTCAACTGCAAGTTGAATCACATGGGCAGGGTTACGACGTGCTGGTAGATCAACTCCTCGTCGCCGCGGGTCGTGCTCCCAATGTCGAGGGACTCGGCCTCGAGGCGGCCGGCGTCGCCGTCGACAAGAAAGGCGTGAAGGTGAATGACCGCTTGCAGACCGCGAACCCACGCATCTTCGCCTGCGGCGACATTTGCTCGCCGTTTCAGTTCACCCATGTGGCGGACTTCATGGCGCGCATCGTGATCCGGAACGCGCTTTTCAAAGGCCGCGCCAAGTTCAGTGCGCTGAACATCCCATGGACCACCTACACCTCGCCGGAGATCGCGCACGTCGGCCTTTACGAAAAAGACGCGAAGGAAAAGGGCATCGAAGTGGACACCTACACCCAGGAACTCGCGAAAGTGGATCGCGCCATCCTCGACGGCGAGACCGACGGCTTCGTGCGCGTGCATGTGCGCAAGGGCACCGACGAAATCCTCGGCGCGACCATCGTGTCCGCGCACGCCGGCGACCTGATTTCCGAAATCACGCTCGCGATGAACGGCAAGCTTGGCTTGAAGACGATCGGCTCGGCCATTCATCCGTATCCCACTCAAGCCGAAGCCATCCGCAAAGTCGGTGACCTCTACAACCGCACCCGCCTCACGCCCTTGGTGAAAAAGCTCATGGGCAAATGGCTGGGTTGGACGCGATAGAAATGTCGGTCATCAAACCAGCGTCGGACGCCGCACCTCGCGATTCCGGTGCTCACCACAAATGAAACCAAAGCCATAAACCACAGTCATTCAGATCAACTGGCCATCAATACCATTCGCACCTTGTCCATGGACGCGGTGCAAGCGGCCAACTCCGGGCATCCCGGTACTCCGATGGCGATGGCGCCGGTGGTGTATTGCCTGTGGCAGAAGTTCCTGCGCTTCGACCCGGCCGACCCGATTTTGGCGAACCGGGATCGGTTCGTTCTCTCCATAGGCCACGCTTCGATGCTGATGTATTCGATGTTGCACCTGACCGGTGTGAAGGCGGTCAACCCGATATACGAAACGCTTGGCGAACTCGCGATCACGCTGGATGACATCAAGACATTCAGGCAACTAGACAGCAAATGTCCAGGTCACCCCGAATACCGGTGGACCTCCGGGGTGGAAACCACGACCGGCCCGTTGGGACAAGGCGTGGCCGTCAGTGTCGGCATGGCCATTGCCGACCGCTGGATGGGGAGCTACTTCAATCGGCCCGGCTTCGAGCTGATCGATTACAACGTGTATGCGCTCTGCGGGGACGGCGACATGATGGAAGGGGTGAGCAACGGAGCCGCCTCCCTCGCCGGCCACCTCAAGTTGTCCAACCTCTGCTGGATCTACGACAGCAACCGGATCACCATCGAAGGCCACACCGAGCTGGCGTTTTCCGATGACGCGGCCACGCACTTCATCGGCTACGGCTGGAACGTGACGCGCGTGGGCGACGCCAACGATCTCGGCATGGTCGCGCGCGCTTTGCAGACTTTCCAGAACACCTCCGACCGGCCGACGTTGATCATCGTGGACAGCCACATCGCCTACGGCGCGCCGAATAAGCAGGACACCAGCGTGGCGCACGGCGAGCCGCTGGGCGAAGACGAAAGCCGCGCGACGAAGCGGAATTACCACTGGCCCGAGGATGCGAAGTTCCTCGTGCCGGAGGGTGTGCGCGAACATTGTCAAGCCGGACTGGGCCAGCGCGGGGGGGAGCTGCGCAACGCGTGGATGACGAAGTTCAATGAATACCGGGCGCAATATCCGCAACTGGCCGACCGGAGATCCGCTTGAGCGCGTTGATGGAGTTGCCCGCCATTTACATCTTCACCCACGATTCGATTGGTGTGGGCGAAGATGGACAGACGCACCAGCCCGTCGAGCAGATCGCCTCGCTCCGCGCGATCCCCGGACTCATCACCCTGCGGCCCGGCGATGCCAATGAGGTGGTCGAGGCCTGGCGCGTCATTATGCGGCTCCGGCACCGACCGGTGGCGCTGATCCTGTCACGCCAGGGATTACCGACGGTTGATCGTTCCAAATACGCGGCGGCTACCGGCGTCGCCAAAGGGGCATACGTGCTCGCTGATAGCAACGGCAGCAAACCGCAAGTGCTGTTGCTGGCCACCGGCAGTGAAGTGTCCCTGTGCGTAAATGCGTACGAGCAATTGCAGGCGGAAGGCATCCCGGCCCGCGTCGTGAGCATGCCGTCGTGGGAGTTGTTTGAGCAACAGCCCCGGAAATACCGTGACAGCGTCATCCCACCCGGCGTCACGGCACGTGTCTCGGTTGAGCAAGCGTCCACCATGGGTTGGGAGCGGTACGTGGGTCTGACCGGACAGTGCATCGGGATGACCACCTTCGGTGCCTCCGCGCCGCTCAAGGAACTCCAGAAGAAATTCGGCTTCACCCCGGAGCACGTGCTGGCCGCAGTGAAGGAACAGTTGGTGACAGGCAGACCCATATGATGATTACCACACACCCCAGGTCCAGGGAGCTGCTCCAATGAGCGAAACCGCCCCTATCGGGTTCCTGCTCGATGTTGATAACACGGTGCTCGACAACGATCGCGTCATTGCCGACCTGAAGGCGTATCTCACCAGCACCTTTGGTGCAGAGCGCCAGCAGCGTTACTGGGAGATCTTTGAGAAGTGGCGCGCGGAACTCGGCTACGCGGACTATCTCGGAGCCCTGCAGCGTTACCGGGCCGAGAACCTGCGCGATCCGGATTTCCTGCAGG
>CAYVDZ010000732.1:0-3254 GCA_964450575.1 uncultured Opitutus sp. | reverse complement strand
GCCGATTGCTGCAGGCGGGTGGCGACGTAGGAATCGCGATGGTCCGTCGGGTCGGTGCGTGGGGTGGGCGTGAGGGTGGCGTTCATTGCGTCACCACCATAGCGACAAAATATGCGCAGCGTAATTGGAGCTGCGGCGGCATCTCGCTAAAGAATTTCCCTAGTTGAAAGGCTTGGCGCGATCCATGTGAGTGCGCTCGCCGGGCATACCGGTGTCGAAATTGGGCGAGGAGCGCAGCGACGAAGCAATCCATCGAGTTGGATCGCCATGCCCTCTTTCCTCGGGCTCCCGATGACAAATCAGAGGGTGAAATAACCAGGCTGGCACTTGACAGTGAGCGGAAAACGAGGGCGGCGGCGGTTGGGATAACCACGGGAGAATTCGTCCTGAAGGGGCGTGAAGGCGTCGCCGCCGGCACCGCGTCTCTTTCCTTGCGAACGCGCCCGGTGCGGCGACGATCTCCGTTGTGCCGAATCGCGATTATTCAACGCTTTCCCAGGCTGAGCTCGTGTCGCGACTCGAGGCGTTCGAGCTTTCTGACGACGCGAGTGAGGATATGGTGGGCCGCCGGCAGCTTGAGCGGGATCTTTTGGCCACGGTGAAGGAGTTGCGGGACGTCAAGGCGGCCTTGGACGAGCATTCGATCGTGGCGATCACCGATCCCTCCGGAAAAATTTCTTATGTGAACGACAAGTTCTGCGCGATCTCACAGTATTCGCGGGACGAGCTGATCGGGCAGGATCATCGAATCATCAATTCCGGGACTCACTCGAAGGGTTTCTTCCGTGATCTCTGGAGCACGATCAGCCGAGGGCAGGTGTGGCATGGTGAGATTAAGAATCGCGCGAAGGACGGTACGTTCTACTGGGTGGACACGACGATTTATCCCTTCGTTGACGAAGCGGGAAAGTCGTTGCAGTACGTGGCAATTCGCACCGATATTACGACGCGGAAAGCGAATGAGGAAGAGTTGCAGCGCGTGGTGGCGGAACTCGCGGAGAAGAACAAGGAGCTCGAGGCGATCGTCTATACTGTTTCCCACGACTTACGTTCGCCCCTCGTCAATGTTCAGGGCTTCGGCAAACAACTCAACCGCGCATGCGACGTGATTCGGACTGCGGTCGCAGCGGCCGGCCCGGACGGGGTTGTGCCCGTGGCGGTTTTGCAGGCTCCGTTGGACGGGGCCATTCCGCAGGCGCTCAAGTTTATCAACGCCGGGGTCAGCAAGATGGAGACGCTGCTCGCCGGCTTATTGCGCTATTCGCGGTTGGGCCGCGTCGCGTTAACGATCCGGCCGTTGAATGTGAACGGAATGCTCGCGGAGATTCTCGCGGCGATGACGTTCCAGCTCGGTGAGGCTCAGGCCGAAGTGCACGTGGACGCCTTGCCCACCTGTTTGGGTGATACGACGCAAACCAGCCAGGTATTTGCCAACCTCCTTGATAACGCCCTCAAGTATCGTCATCCGGAACGCCCGCTTCGAGTGACGATCACGGGTGTACTCGCGGAAGGGCAAGTCGTGTATTCAGTTTCTGATAACGGAGTCGGCATCGCGCCAGAGCACCAGGCAAAGGTGTTCGATATTTTTCATCGGCTGAACCCGCACTCCACGCAGGGCGAAGGCCTCGGGCTGACGATTGCGCAGCGCGTTCTCGAACGTCAGAACGGAAAGATTTGGGTGGAGAGTCGCGGCGGCGAGGGGGCGACTTTCTTCGTGTCATTGCCTGCCGTGGAGCCTCAGGGCCGCGCCGGATCATGATGCGCTTCATCGAAACTTTCCGGATCCTCTCGCGGCGGCGCAAATGCCTCGTTTACCTTTCGAATCAAGACACATGACTCAGAACTCTCCCGTTCCGACCATCCTGATCGTCGATGACGATGAAGGCCACGCCATCCTTATTCGTGAAAACCTGTTGGGCGCCGGTCTCCAGAATCGGATCGAGCACTTTTGCGATGGTCAGGTGATTCTCGATTTTTTTGCCCAACGGCGGCAGGATGAGAAATCAGAAACGTATCTCGTGCTGCTCGATATCCGCATGCCCAAGGTGGATGGCATCGAAGTGCTGCGCCGGCTCAAGGCCGACCCGGAATTCGGCAAGCTCCCCGTGATCATGCTGACCACGACCGATGATTCGCGCGAGGTTGAGCGCTGCTACGAACTGGGGTGCAACGGCTACATTCAAAAACCGGTCGACTACGACCGATTTGCCGAGGCCATACACCGGCTGGGATTGTTTGTACCGCTGTTACTCGTTCCGGCGGTCAGCACTCGCTGACCTGCGTTATGCCCCTGGGATCAACGGCTCAAGTTCCGCGCATCCTCGTTGTTGATGACGACGAAGGTCTGCTCATCCTGATGGCAGGGACACTGCGCGGCGAAGGCTATGAGGTGGCCACCGCTGCGTCCGCCCGGGCAGCGGAGGAGTCGATGGAAAAGCATGTACCCGATTTGATGATACTGGACCTAAAGCTGCAGGATGGGAACGGCCTGGCGCTCGTGGCGCGGTTGCAGCGTCATCGCACCGCGGTGCCGTTTGTCATCGTTACCGGGCAGGGGGATGAGAAAGTCGCGGTCGAAGTGATGAAGCAGGGTGCGCTCGACTACGTGATGAAGGATACGGGTCTGCTCGACCTGCTGCCTGCGGTGGTGAAGCGTGCGCTGGCCACCGTCGCGGCCGAGAAGGCATTGGGAGCGGCGCAGAGGGAGCATAAGCGGCTCGAGCGGGAGATCCTCGCCGTGGGCGAGCGCGAGCGGCACTCCATCGGGGCGGATCTGCATGACAATCTCGGCCAGCAACTGACGGCTCTCGAGTTGATGTGCATCGCGCTCAAGGAAGATGCCGCCGGGCATCCTCCGCTGGCCAAACGCCTCGACTTGATGGGGAAAATGTTACGCGAGGCCATTGCGCAAACCCGGTTTCTGGCCCGCGGGCTCGTGCCCGTCGGCAGCGATCCGGACGCCTTGCAGATCGGGTTGTCCGAGCTGGCGGAGCGCACCGACGCGATTGGCCGGGTTCACTGCCGGTTCGAGTGCCCGCGACCGGTGGCCGTGTCCGACGCGTTTGCCGCCGGTCATCTTTATCGCATTGCGCAGGAAGCGTTGAACAACTCGGTCAAACATTCGCGCGCGACCCACGTCACGCTTCGGCTCACGCAAACGGCGGATCATCTTGAGTTGCAGATTACTGACGACGGGATCGGGTTGCCGAAAGTTCGATCCGACGGGCGGGGCGGCCGCGGGCTCGGCTTAGGCG
>CAYVDZ010000731.1:0-3260 GCA_964450575.1 uncultured Opitutus sp. | reverse complement strand
GGGCGGAGGACTGACGTCGCGGGTTTACCCTTTTCAAGCCAGTTGGCAGGCTCGCTATACGCACCGCTCTCGCCGGGGCGGGCCCAGGTCAACGTGCGGGTCTCAGGCCAAGTCTCGGTGACGTAGGCATGACGAACAACGAAAACGCCGGTAGTGCTGCCGATGAGGGCAAGGATCAGGCGAAAAACAGTGAGGGGCGTTTTCATGACGGCGGAAGAGCGGGACGGGAGCTTGCAGGCCGGGGGATCGCACGAAGAGGTGCGATCCCAGACGGAGGATTTAAAATTCGACGTCGATCGATCCCAGATAGGTTTTCGGATTTTCGAGATAGTACGCGTCGCGCGTTCCGGGGATATAGCCGGAGCTGCGTTTACTGTTGAGCATGTTCTGGGCGTGCAGACTAAATCGGTAGGTCGCATCGCCAAGCTTCACCGAGTAGTTCACGCCGAACGACAGGGTGGGCGTGGTGTCGAGATAGGACGGGCTGCCGAAACGATTGGTGGAGCGAACCTGGTCCCAGACATATTTTACATTGGCGTTGGCACTGACACCTTTCAGCGGTCCCCGGCGCCAGGTATATTTATTCACCATCGTGACTTTGTGCGCATAGCCATTCAGTGGCCCGCGGCGCGAGGCGACCGGATCCTTGGTGGTCTCGCGTTCATTATAGGCATAGCTGAACACGGTGGTGAAATTCGCGAAGGGATAGATAAAGAGATCGGCGTCGAAGCCTTCGGAAACGACCTGGCCAACCTGAACATTGGCGCCGCGGGGGAGATTGGGATCGGCGGTAGGGTTGTCTTTATTGGGAGCCTCGGGGTCGTTGATAATGCGGTCGTTTTCTTCAATCTTGTAGAGGCTAATCGTGCCGCTGATCCGATCGTTGAAGAGCGAGATTTTGCTGCCGATTTCGAAGATCTGGCCCTGGGTGGGACCGAACGGCTCGTCGAAGCCGTTAAGCGAGCCAGGATTACCCTTCACGGACTTCGAATAATTGGCGTAGACGTTGACGCTGCGGGTGACGCCGTAGATTACGCCGAGTTGAGGTGTCACTTTGCTGGTATCGTAGGTGCGGAGTCGGCCCGGGAGCGAGGTGCCATCACTGACGTTCTTCACGTCATTGCGCGTTTTGTTGCCGGCGTGGTACAGGCCCCAAAGGGTATTGAGCCGGCCATTGAGCCAGCGGGCGTGGTGATTCAAATAAATGGATCTCACTTCGAAATGATTATCGTTGTGTTGCGATCCGATGACGCGGCTGCTGTTGGATGGAAAGCGCAGGTCAGGATTCGAATCCCGAACGGGAAAAAATTGATAGAGGCGCTGGTTGGTTCCCGCGACATTGATGACGTCGGTGCGCGAGTATTGATCCTCGATTTGCGACAGGTAGCCGGCGACAAAGCGGTGGGTGGCTCCAAGCGCATCGATGCGATAGGCAAAATTGCCGCGGATGCCGGCAACGTCCTGGTCAAAGACATTATGCTGCCAGGCACGGCGCATCATGGGATTGGCGTTCGCGGCCGCGTGATTGTAATTCGTGCCGGCGGGATTTCCGGTGGCCGTCGGGCCCTGAAAAATACCCGTTTGGGTGGCCTGCGGACCCCAACGCCGGTTGCGATTGTGGTGATTCATCGCGAACGTCGCGACGAAGTTATCGGTGAAGCGATGCTCAACCTGGAAGAGGACGTCGTTGACGTATTCGGGCTGTTTGTGATCCGGGCCGTCCCAAGACATATAGGGATCGATTCCGAAGAGGACCGAGACGGGCACGTCACCGCTGAGACCGCTCGGGTGAGGAATGGAAACCGTACGGGCGAAGCCGTCGATATTATTACCGCGTTCACCATCTACAAAATAATATTCCCATTGGAAGAGCACGTTGGTTTTTGGGGTCGGCTGGAACAGCAGCGACGGCATGATGTTTTCCAATCGGCGTTTCCGGTGTTCGGCCTGCCCCCGGGAGCCTTCGAGCGAGCCCACGAGTCGGTAGCTGAGTAGTGACTTTCCATCCGCCCGGCGGAAGAGGGGGGCGCTGTTGACATCGAGGGTTGCGATGTAGCGGTCATAACTGCCAAACACCGCCCGGGCGCGCGTGAACGGAGTGGTCGGTCTCGGTTGCTTGGTGATGACGTTGATTACGCCGCCGGCCTCCGTCACGGCGTCGAGCACCGAGGTCGGACCCTTGACGATTTCGATGCGCTCGATGGTCGCCGAGCCATTGTCGGAGTAGCGCAGGAAACCGTTGCGCATAAACTCCAGGGTGTTGAAGCCGCGGACGGCCTTGCCATTCACCGAGGCATTCCAGCTCACCGCCTCGCGATTGGCGCCGCCGCTGAAATCGCCTTCGGAAAAGGCACCGCCAAAGGATGCGGTGTCCAGCATGAAATCCTCCGTGACGATCGCGATGTTGAACGGAACCTCGGAGAGCGCCATGGGGAGGCGGCTGGCGCTCATGGAATTGGTGGCGCGGTATTCGTGGGTGCGGACGTCCTCGACTTCGAAGGCGGACATTTGCACGGTGGTTGGATCATTGGCGGCGGGTTTCGACGTCGAGGCGGCAGTCTGACCGGAGGTGTTTGAAGGCAGGGTGACGAAGGTGGCAGCCAGGAGGACGGCGAGCAGAGCGCCGGTGGAGCGAATTGCAAAACGAGGGCTTCGGTAGGGGTTCATGGGGATTTTCTCAAATGGAGACAGGAAGCGCATCGAGTGAACTGTCCTCTGGCGCGGAGGATCTGACGTGCAGGGACTCGATTTCCGGCGAGTCGGTTGAGATACGGACGGGGAGGCGTCCGCGGAACAGCGCCCAAGTGAGACGCTGGTTAAAGGGGAGATCAGGAGGGGATTGAAACGACCTGACCTGTGGAGTGAGAGCGGTAACACGCTTCCATGAGCGCGGTGGATTTGAGGTAGTCCTCGCCGGTATTTTCGAACGGCGTGCCGTCGAGCATGCGGTCGACGAAATGGCGTTGGAGGGCGTAGACGCAGTCGCCGGCGAAGCCGTCACGCGAATGTGGATACTCGTACCGGTGGGCCGGCTGGCCGAGCAGCTTGAGAGTGAGGTTACCCTCGAGGTCGAGTTCGAGGTGGCCCTTGCTGCCGTCGAGGCGAACGAGGCCGAAAGTGTAACGTGGATTGGCGGTGTCGGCCTCATTATAGCGCGAGGCATCGAGCAGACCGGTCGCGCCGCTCGCAAACCCGCAGACGATTTGAGCGGCATCCTCGCCCTTGATCGCGGGGTTTCGTTTTTGCAACCGGGCGTAGAT
>CAYVDZ010000730.1:0-3263 GCA_964450575.1 uncultured Opitutus sp. | reverse complement strand
CATCTCGACATGGCGGCTGCGGTGCGCAACGCGGTGAACCTGGCCGGCATTCCGCTCACCGACGCCCTCGCCGTGGCCAGCGCCACACCGGCCGCGTTCCTTGGTCAGACGGGCCAGCGCGGCCGCAAGGAGCGTCATCGCTACGGCCATCAGGCCGTTAAGACTCCATTTCGCGGCCAACCAGCCGCCGACAAAATTTCCCACGAGGGACGTGAGCGCGGTGAGCACCAGGCTGTGATGATAAATCCCGGCGTTGAATCCGCGTTCGGCGAGCACCGACTCGTTGAAGAGCCCGATGCCCGACGCGATCAAGTTATACACGGAACTCGCCAGCGCAAAGACCCAGAAGGCCGGCGAGCGCAAAGCTTCCTTCCACGTGAACCCGGAGGTCGCGTCACCGTCCGCCGCCGGCGAAACGATCTCGCCCTGACGCGCCAACTCGGCGTTCGGCGGCGTCGGTCGCACGAGCAGCCAACCCAACGGAGCGACCACGACCAGCAAGCACCACCCGATCGCCGCCCAAGCCGGTCGCCAGCCGTGCGCAACCACTGCGCCACCCACGATCGGGAAAGCCACCATGAATCCAATGCTCAGAGTGATCGAGTAAACCGCCATCGCCAGACTCAGGCGGCGCGAAAACCAGTGCCCCGGCATGGTGAGGCTGACAACCGACAGCGCATTCTGTCCGAGTCCGCGGGAGAGTATGAGAAGGCCAAAAATCAAGAGAATGCCCGCCGTGCGACTCATCGCCACCACCACGGCCCCGAGCGCAAAAGCGATCAGCGTAAACAACCGGCGCGCGCCGAGTTGGTCCAAAAGCCGGCCCGTGCCGAGGCAGAAAAGTGAGCCGATCAGCGTCGCCCACAGATTCATCTGGGCAAACGTCACCCGGTCGAGATTCAAGTCCTTGAGCAACGGTTCCGTGATAAGCCCGAGGCCTTGGGTGCGCCCCGGCAACGTTCCGACCATGGCGAGGGCGGCGAGACCGACCGTGACCCAACCATAATACAACGGGCCGCGCGTCGAGGTGCCGGGCAGGCGATGGGATTCGGCGGCAGAGTGCGTCATGGATTCGCGGAGAAAGATGAAAGCGCGTGCTGCGCAGCGACGCGATCGGACACCGCATGCCGACAGGCTTCTGCACCGCGGCAACTGCAAAGGTCATGCCGGTTTCAGGAAATTTTCCGGACCTTTCCATTCCACAAAACGTCTCAATTTCTCGACAGCGCCGGGGCTCGACGTTCTGTTTGGCGTCAGTCGCGCCGCCTGCACAGTTCGTTCGCGCGACTCTTTTATCACCACAGAGCTGATTATGAATCTCCCCCCCTTGGCCCGCGTTCCCCGTTTCGGCTTCGGCTTCGGCTCGAAATCCACCAGCCTGCTCCTCGCGCTCACGCTCGCGTCCCAGGCCGCCTGGGCAGTCAACTGGCCCAATTGGCGCGGGCCCAACGGCGACGGCACGACCCCGGCCAAGAACTTGCCGGGACAGTGGAGCAAGGATCAGAACATCCAATGGAAGTACGAACTGCCCGCCTGGAGTGGTTCGTCGCCTGCGATCTGGGGCGACCGGATTTTCCTCAACACGCCGTCGAAGGAAGACGTCCAACCCGCCGCGGCTCCCGCTCCGGAACCAGCGGCGGCGCCAGACGCCCGCCGCCGTCCGTCCCCCGGCGCCAGCCGCGGGCTGGGCATGATGGGGCCCGGCGGACAGGAAATTCTCCTCGTATGTCTGTCGCGAACCACGGGCAAGGAGCTCTGGCGCCGGCAGTATGATCGCGGCAACGAGATCAAGATGAAGCAGAACATGTCCTCGCCGACGCCGGTGACGGACGGAAAACACGTGTGGGTCACCTCGGGCAATGGCGTCATCACCTGCTTCGACTTCGACGGAAATGAGAAGTGGAAATTTGATATGCCGAAGAATTATGGAGCGCTCGGCGTCCAGTTTGGTTACGGCTCCTCGCCGCTCCTCCTCGACGGCAAGCTGATCGTGCAAAACCTGCAGGGAATGACCCGCCGGGATTTGGAGAAACACGAGCCGTCCTACCTCTTCGCGTTGAACGCCACCACCGGTAAACCCTTGTGGAAAGTCGAGCGGCCGACCGACGCCCTGCATGAAACGCCCGACGCCTATACCACGCCCACCTTCGTCGAAGTGAAAGGCAGGAAACAGATCGTGATTTCAGGTGGCGGCTATGTCACCGGCCACGATCCCGAGACGGGCAAGGAACTCTGGCGCGGCGGCGGACTGAACCCGAACAATGCGCGCAACTATCGCGTAATTTCGTCCCCGCTCGTCCGCGACGGAATGATCTATGCGCCGACGCGCGTGAACCCGTTTCTCGCCTTCAAGGCCGGTGGATCGGGCGACATCACCACGAGTCAGCTCGCGTGGAAGTGGACCACCCGTGGCTCACCGGATGTTCCCACGCCCGTGAGCGACGGTGAACGTCTCTACATGGCAGACGATCAAGGCGCGATCACGTGCGTGAATGCCAAGACCGGTGAACTCATATACGGTCCCGAAGACACGGGCATTGGCCGGACGAGTTCCTCACCGGTCCTGGCCGACGGAAAACTCTATCTCATCAGTGAAACGGCGGAGACCGCCGTGGTCGAAGCCGGGCCGAAATTCCGCCTGATCGCGAAGAATACACTCGACGGTACGTATACGCTTTCAACTCCGGCCATTGTTGACGGCCAGATCGTTATTCGGACCGGGACCCATCTCTATAGCATTAGCAAGTAGAACGCATTCCGGCGCGATTGCTGCGTCACGACTACGCGGTTGCTCGTCCACCGATCACTCCGGGGAAGGCCCAATTATTCGCATGAACTTAAGACTCACCTTTTCCGCAGTACCGCGGCCCATTGGATCATTCGAAAACCGCGTGTAACATTTGCATCGCGTTAAGCTCAGAGCCCACTCCGTCCTGCGCAGATCGGTTGGTTTCTTGCTTGCGGACGAGCCCTTGTCCGGGACCCTCGCCGGACTGTGTCGATTCTACCTCCTCGGAGACAACACGTGTGGGTCTGGTTACTTTGGCTCGCTGTATTCTATGCAGCGTGGGTGTGGCTCGTGTTTGGCCATGGCCGCTGGGAGGTCGTGAAAGGGCACTGGCCCATCGCCCTTGCGATGGCGTTCGGCAGCTACATCGCAGGCTCAACTCCGATGGGCGGCGGGACCGTGGGATTTCCCATTCTCGTGCTCTTGTTTGACCTGCCCGCGACGCTGGGCCGTGATTTCGGTTTTGCGGTGCAGT
>CAYVDZ010000729.1:2151-3263 GCA_964450575.1 uncultured Opitutus sp. | reverse complement strand
GGCGGTGACGGACCTGATGTTGACGCGCGCCCGCGACAAAGGACTGCAGTTCGACCTGCAGTTGAGCGACAATCTTCCCGGCGCGGTCATTGGCGATGCGACGCGCATCCGACAGATTCTGGTCAACCTGATTGGCAATGCGATCAAGTTCACCGAGCGCGGCCGGGTGGAACTGAGCGTCATCTGTGCAGAGCGCAATGAGTCACACGCGGTGTTGCACTTCACCGTCCGGGATACCGGCATTGGCATCGATTCGAACGCGCTCGAAAAGCTGTTCCATCCCTTTACCCAGGCGGAAGCCTCGATGACGCGTCGCTACGGCGGGACCGGCCTCGGCCTCGTGATCTCCCTGCGGCTCGCACAGGCCATGGGCGGAGCGCTGCAAGTCCAAAGCACACTGAACCGCGGTTCGGTTTTCAGGCTGATTTTGCCGTGTAAGCTCCCGGACGGAATCAAAGCCCCCGAGATCCCGGATGTCCCGAGCTTTGTCGCGCCCACCCTCGCGGGCCACGTCCTCGTCGTGGAAGACGACTCGGTCAATCAACAGGTGATGGATCTCTTCCTGCGAAAACTCCACGTGACTCCAAGTTTTGCCTTGGATGGTGAAGTCGCCGTGACGACGGCCATCTCTGAGCCGTTCGACGTCGTTCTAATGGATTGCCAGCTTCCCGGAATCGACGGTTTGGAAGCCACGCGGCGCATCCGCCAAAAACTGGGAGGCAAACCGCTCCGCATCATCGCGGTAACCGCCAATGCCAGCCCGCACGTCCGCGAGGCGTGCCTCGCCGCGGGCATGGACGACTTCCTTACAAAACCGGTGCGCTTTGAACTGCTCGCGTCGGTGTTGGAACGGAATCTGGCCGGGCAGGCATCAAAAGAAAACGCGAGTCGCATCCGTTCGCCCGCGCTCTCAGCGATTAGGCGATAAGCCAATACCGGATCCGGTCCTATCGCAGCACCTTCCAACCCATTACGTTTCCGGAACGATCCAATCGATCCGCCAGCCACCGCCGGGAGCCTGCGCCAGCTCCCGGGCGAGGAATGCCAGCAATGACTCGGCCTCGTCCTCAAACTTCCAGGGCGGGTTGATCACAAGGAGCCCGCAGCCCTTC
>CAYVDZ010000729.1:0-2141 GCA_964450575.1 uncultured Opitutus sp. | reverse complement strand
CTTCAACGTGATTGCGGCCTGTTCGCCCGCGATGCCCAGTTCCAACCCGAGCGTCGGGGGCGGGTTCAGACTGCGAATCGAAGCAAAAAACTCATCCACGCGCGCGCGGCCCGTCAAAGGATACCAAACCGCGAACACCCCCGGCGGGAAACGCAGCAAGCCCTCACGCAGCGACTCTGCAATTTGGGCAAACTCATTTTGGGCTTCATACGGCGGATCAATCAGGATGAGCGCCCGCCGCTCGAGTGGCGGCAGCATGGCCCGAAGCGCGACATAACCGTCCGTTTCCTGAACGGAAACCCTTGGCGCCCGATTGAACTCCACTCGCAGCGCCCCGCATTCCTCCGGGCGTTTTTCACATAACACCAGTCGGTCCTGAAATCGCGCGAGCCGATGCGCAATCCACGGTGAGCCCGGATAAAACCTCAAACCCGGTTGAAGGTTTCCTCCCCGCTGATCAAAGTCCCGCACCAGGTCCAAATAATCCGCGAGAACAGGCGGCGGATCACAGTCGGGGCTAAGTAAACGTCCGATTCCTTCGGGCCACTCGGGGTTCCGCGCGAGCGAGTCTCCGGTCGCCGCGACTTCGAGATCGTAGCCGCCGCGCCCGGCATGCGTGTCGAGGTACAAGTACCCCTTCTCTTTCTTCTGCAGCGCGGTGATGAGCTGCACCAGCAGCGCATGCTTCATCACGTCCGCGAAGTTCCCGGCGTGAAAATGGTGCCGGTAGTTCATGACAGCTCGTGGGCGTTCATCACACCCCAACTCAATGAACCGGAACTTTTACCACGGCCTTGCGCACGAGCACGGGTTCGGCCCCGAGCTGCAACGAGGGCATGTGCACATCGGCCGGGTAAAAAATCGCTGCCTCGCCTGCCACGACGCGCAGGGTCGAGACGGTTAAATTGTCCTCATATATCACGAGATCACGTTCCGGTTGATACGGATCGCGGACCTTCATGCGGGAGAGGTCGGCCAGCTCCATGATCTCCGCGCCTTCAATTAAGACCTGCACATCGATGTACTGTTGGTGAGATTCGAAAAAGCCGGCCGTGCGGGGCTTCGTTCGATAAACCTGCTCCATCACAAACACGCCGTTGCCGAGCTCCACCCGCCGCGACTCCCCCGCGGCGAAAGACTGAAGGCGCGCCGCAACCGCGGAACCATCCCGGAGCAAGTCCGCGACATAAGCGAACGCCGTGAGGAATCCGGGACTTTGGGGCGCTTGCGCGCGCACCGTTGCGAAGGAGCCGTAGAGTGCCATGGGAACGCGAATCCACTGGCATCCGGGAACACTGGCAAGCAGTGAAACCATTATTGCCCTGGAAGGTCGGACCGTATTGGGTCAACTCCTCCCCTCTATGAAAAGATTACTCGCTCTCGCCACGATTCTGTTGGCACCCGCGGTGCTCGTCGCCGCTTCGTTTGAAGGCAAAGTGAACTTTAAAATGTCAGCTCCCAAGGGTAAGCCTCAGGAGATGCACTACAGCATCAAGGGCGACAAAGTCCGAATTGAAATGCCCGGGCAAAAGGGAATGGGCGGCATGATTCTCGATACCGGAAAAAAAGAAATGACCACGATCATGGATGAGGAAAAAATGTATATGGTCATGGCAATTCCGGATGTCGCCGGCGCAGGGGCTGAAAAAGATGACGACGTAAAACTCGAAAAAACGGGGCAGACGGAGAAGATCCTGGGCTACACCGCGGAGAAATACATTTCCACCCATAAGAACGAGAAGACGGAGATGTGGCTGGCGGAAGGCATCGGCGGGTTCACCGCCATGGCCAGCGGAAACGGAATGGGCAGGAAGGCCGCGCCCAAGAGCTGGGAGCGCGCCCTTGCCGGGAAAGATTTGTTCCCATTACGCGTCGTGGGCCTCGACAAATCAGGCAAGGAAACCTTCCGAATGGAAACCACGGCAATCAACAAGCAGAGCCTCCCGGACTCCCTGTTCGTGCCACCCGCCAATTACCAGAAGCTCGATATGGGCGGAATGATGAAGGGTCTCATCCCGGGCCTGGGCCGCTGAAGCGCACCACGGGATTCTGGCGACAGCGAAGGAGAATGGGACACCGCGCCTGGGGGACTCGGTCAGAAATAAACGCGCAGAGCTGCGCCGGGATTGGGTCGCCAGCCA
>CAYVDZ010000728.1:0-3265 GCA_964450575.1 uncultured Opitutus sp. | reverse complement strand
GTCCGGCGGCTGCATGGCGGCCCGATCAGGGCTGTGCGTGCTCGCAACGCCCGCGTCGAAAACCTTTGCAATATGGGGATGATCCATCCGTGCCAGCGCCTGGCGCTCGCCTCAACGCGCGCCACCACCGCCTTGGTATCCATCCCGAGTTTGATGACCTTGAACGCCACCAGCCGGCGCAACGGCTGCTCCTGCTGGGCCATCCAGACCACGCCGACGCCGCCTTCACCAATGCGCTGCAAAGTCGGTGACGATCGATGACATCGCCCGCTTTTTCGGCCGGGGAGTTCCAGGTGAGATAGTCGAGTGTTTCGGCATCGAGCGTGAAGGTGTCGTTTGCCAGACGGGAAATCGTGGCTTCAGCGGCGAACGCAGGGGTAACCGCAGCGACGGCGAGAGAGGCGAGGAGGAGAAAAGTTTTGATGTTCACCCCTCAACGCGAAATTCCGCGCACGAAAGGGCCACCCGCTGGAACAATTCTTATCCAACGCAAAATTCAGGTGTTCACCGCCGCCCCTCTGAACACAGCCGAAGCAGTTAATCCTGAATGCCTATAGCCCGGAGGCCCCCCCCCGATTGCTTCGGCGCCGAATGGCGGCGATCGTTTACCCACCAATTCCAGCGCCCGAAACAAAGGCGTAACGCAGCCAAGGATTCCTAAAATCCGTGCTGTCCAATGTTCTGTCGAGCGTTCCCCGAACCTCCCTTTTTCCGATGTACAACTCTTTCGGGAATATTGCGGGAAAAATGGTGGGCCTCTCCCTGAAGTGCAATTTGCCCGCCGGAAAAATTTACAGTTTTTCAAACGTCTGAAACCTAAATTTTCCGTGGTCTGAACTTATCGATTTTGCTTCCTACTCCTCAACAGACTTCACGCGATTTTAATCCATGTTACGAGAGGCGTGACATATGCTAATGGTCATCACGTATGCGTAAACACCCTTCTCTCGCGTTACTGGTGCTGATTGCCACTCTCGCCGTTCCCTTTAGCGCCCGCGCTCAAGTATCGATCGATCTCATCGAGGGCTCAGATAGCCCGACAATTTTGCTGCCCGCCGCCCTTCTCGCTCCCGCCAGCGGTATCACGATTGAGGGCTCGGCGACCTTCGTGGGCCGGGTCGGCACCGTGGGCGGCGACTTTACCGCACAATCCGCCACGTACTCCAACTTTGTCCTGACCCCGGCAACAGGGTCCACTCCGACGCTGGTCTTGCCCGCGGGGATTCTGCTCACGACCGGCTCGGCCCAGTTGCCCACCACGAATACCAGTAACGAGACTTCAATCAGCCCCGGCACGGGAGGAAACACCCTATTGTCGACGCTGGCGGGAGACGATACCTCCGACGCAAACATTCTCACGTTCAACTTCACCACCAATCCCGGAGCCAACGCTGTATCGGCTCAGTTTGTTTTTGGGACGGAGGAGTTTCCCGATCAGCTGGTGACGGATATCTTCGGCTTTTTTGTCGACGGCGTAAACTATGCCCAATTCCCAGGCGGCGCGCTGATTTCAAACACTCCCGCAAACCCCGCCAACTTCATCGGCAACCCGGTTGGGTCCGGGCTATATAAGATTGAATACAACGGATTGACCCCCGTGTTCACCGTCGTCGGCCTTTTGGATCCCGTGCTCACGGTCCACACCCTGACGATCGGAGTCGCTGATACCTTTGATATGCGTTTCGACAGCGGAGTTTTTATTGGCGGACTCGCCGCGGGGATCGCCACCAACGGGGGCGGCATTGATCCCGGCGTCCCCGGTGTACCCGACACCGGCTCCACCCTGGCAATGCTGACCCTTGCCGCACTGGGATTGGGTGCACTCCAAAGAAAACGCTTCCCGTCGGCCTGAATGCTGCAGGTTCCGGTGAAAGGGACGGTCGCTTCCGCCGACTGATTGCTCTAATACTACGATACTATTACGGAGCTACCCTTCATATTTAAACAACTCCGGCTTTAGGCGGGAAAGCGGCGGAGTACCTCCTAAGTCGCAGGTCTTTGAGTGCGCGCGGAGGTGGGCGTTGCGGTTGGCGGTTTGGAAGTGATACAGGCATTCCTGCTTGTTCCGTCATTCGGATGACTGGGGACAGACAGGAATGTCTGTTTCACTTTACCCTATAGCCTTCCGCGGCGGGCTTGTTCCCTCCCCTAAGCCCGCAGCCGAACCTGCGCTTGGGAAAACCCGCCAACGGTCTGCCGTTTCAGGTTGGACGGCGGGGGCGACCCCGCTCAGGGTCCGCAATCTGCCGTCCAGCTCATGAGAATACGCAAAGTCCTCGTCACCGCTGCCAATCCGCGACAGCGTACACTGCCGTTACAAACCCTCATCGACCAAGCCGGCGAGACGAAGTCAGCCTTGCAGGTGGTGCTCGAGGAAGCCGCCGGGGCCGGCATCGACGAATTCGCCGTCGTCGTTTGTCCCGGCGACGAACGCGCCTATGCGGAGGCCTGCGGCGACTTGCGCTCCCGCGTGCGATTCATCGTCCAGGAAACGTCGCGCGGCTACGGCCACGCTGTCCTTTGCGGACGGCCTTTCGTCGGCGACGAACCCTTTCTCCATCTCGTCGGCGATCACCTCCATGTGTCCCAATCGATCGCGAGTTGCGCGCGTCAACTGATTGAAGTGGCGAAAGCGGAAAACGCTTCTGTCTCTGCGGTGCAGCCCACCCGCGAAAGCCAGCTGACATCCTTTGGTGCAGTCGGTGGCCGACTCGTCAGCGGCGCGCAGCCGCTCTATCAAGTCGAAACGGTGATCGAGAAGCCGACTCCCACCCTCGCCGAACAGCAACTGATCGTTCCCGGCCTGCGCGCCGGGCTCTACCTTTGCTTCTTCGGCATGCACGTGCTCGAACCCGAAATTTTCGCCATCCTCGAAGAACTACAGCCAGCCGCGCCCGACTCGCCCCTCGGCCTTTCACCGGCACTACACGCGCTCGCCGCACGCCGCCGTTATCTCGCGTTCAACGTCGCTGGTCGCCGCTTCGATATCGGCGCGCCCTACGGACTGCTCTTCGCTCAACTCGCCCTTTCGCTCTCCGGTCGCGATCGGGATCGCGTCCTGACGCAACTGGTCGAGCTCCTGGCCGTGCGCGAGCCGGCTGACGCATGAGCGCTATCTTAACATCAGGCGGCAACGAAGCCGTCCTCCCGCTGCCCTTGGCTGACGCGTTGGCCACGGCCCAGGTCCCGCTGCTCGACATCATCGCGTCCGCTGATCCCGCCACGCGCGATCTCGCCATTGATCGCTGGTGCGCGGGCCGTTCCC
>CAYVDZ010000727.1:2149-3272 GCA_964450575.1 uncultured Opitutus sp. | reverse complement strand
GGTAAAGCCGTTGACGACGGCCGGGAAATCGTCGGCCGCGCCGCGGCCGGGTTTAGCGTCGAAGAAGGCGCGGGCGGCTTTGCCGGCGAGCGCGAGCTTTTTGGCGGCACGTTTGCGCACGCCTTCGGGATCGCCGTCGCCCCATACCTCGGCGGGCAGAATCGATTTGTGCCGCTCGTCGATATTGTCGCACACGGCCTGGCCGACGAGGTGCGAAGAGATCGCGTAGCAGGAGAGACCGTGGTCCTTCAGGAGCGCCCATTTTTCGTGGACGTATTTTTTGCTGCTCGCGGCAGCATCGACATCGAAGTGGTCGCCCCAGCAGGCGAGTTCGACGCCGTCGTAGCCCATCTGTTTGACGAGCGGGGCGAGTTTTTCGAGCGGGAGATCGGCCCATTGGCCGGTGAACAGAGTGGCGGGTCTTGGCATAATGAAACGGGCGTTGGGGGTGAATGAATGCGCTCGCGGGGCGAAAAAGCCGACGATGGTTTCGCTACGGGAAAGGGCTGCGGCAAGTAGATTTGCGCGTCGTATCACGACGGCGCCTCGCATCGCCGGGCCGAATGAGCGGATCAAGAGTCAGCAAGGGTCGGGCGGTGCCTGCTCAGCGCGCAGGCGAATCAACGAAACGCCATGGGCCACGCCCCAAGCAACGGGGCGAGCAGCCGTGATGTTTCACCGTGATCGAATAAGAATGCGCGTCCGAATAAATCGGCGCTTCGCATCCGCGCGCGGCTTCCGTATGGCTGAAAGCAATGCCGTTGCTCCACTGTTTTTCCAGTCTGGGCTGTCCGGAGTTTTCGCTCGATCAAACCCTCGCCTTGGCGGTGCAGTTTCAGGTGCCGACCGTCGAGTTGCGGGCGTTGGATGGAGGGATCGACCTGGCAGGCAGCTTTGAGCGAGCGTACGGCACCCCGACGGCTTTGGCCCAGCATTTGGCAGCGGCGGTGTCGGTTCGGATCGTGGCCTTCGATGCGTCGTTGCGGCTGGTCGGCGGCACCACGGAACAGCGGGATCAGCTGGTACAACTCGCGCCATGGGCGGAGGCCGCGGGAGTGCGCTGGCTGCGGGTCTTTGACGGAGGCAGCGCCGCCGATGCAGCCGGACTCGCCGAAGCGGTGGC
>CAYVDZ010000727.1:0-2139 GCA_964450575.1 uncultured Opitutus sp. | reverse complement strand
TGGCGACGCTCACCTGGTGGCGGGAACGGCGAGCGCGGGAAGGCTGGACCGTGGACGTGATGGTGGAAACGCACGACACCTTGTTCACGGGATCGGCGATCAATCGTTTTCTCGAGCTTGCGCCCGGCACGGCGATCCTGTGGGACGCCCACCACACCTGGCGGCGGGGCGGCGAAGATCCGGTGCAAACGTGGCGCGCGATCCGACGTTCCGTGGTGCATGTGCATGTGAAGGACAGCATCTCGGTGCCGAGTGCGAAACACCCCTTCACGTATGTGCTTCCTGGAGACGGCGACTTTCCGATTCGTCCGCTGCTGGCCGCGCTCGAAGGCGATGGTTTCGCCGGTCCGGTAAGCCTCGAATGGGAGAAAGTCTGGCATCCTTACCTGCCGCCACTCGATCAGGCGCTGCACGTAGCGGATGAGCGCGGCTGGTGGTGAACGCGTGACGGCGAACGGCATGCCGGGATAACGGTCGCTGGAACATGTCGGATGAAGTTCATTTCAATCCTGGTTTGACCACGGATCGCACGGATAAAGGCATTGGATCGGAGATTGATCCGTGCGATCCGAGTAATCCGTGGTTTAAAGGTCTGGGGGTTTGCCCCGCTAGAGTCCTTGATTGGCCAAACGTAGTGTGGACAGGTCAAGTTTTCCGAACCTCAGATTTTTTAACCGCTGATTACGCCGATCTGGCGGATTAGACGGAGAATACCTTCAACTATCCGCTCCCTCCGCGTCATCTGCGGTTGATTGATGTCTGTGCCTCGACGGTCTGAGGCATAGCATCGCTGGATGGTTTGCATCGTCGCTGCGCTTCTCGCAATGACAGATGAACTGCAGTCCGCTGGACGTTGACGAGTAGTCGTGAAATATCCGGGTTAGCCTTGCCGCGTGCCGGACCGCTGTTCTGATCGCGCCAAATTGCGATGAATCCTCCCGAACTCGCTGCGTTTCTCAAGGCACGCGTCCGCACCGTGCGGGACTGGCCCAAGCCCACGGTCAACTTCCGTGACGTGACGACCTTGTTCGGTGATCCCGATGCGTTTCGGGCGATCGTGCGCGCGCTCGCGCTGGAGTGTGGGCGGCTGCGCGCCGGCCGTATCGCTGCCGTGGATGCGCGCGGGTTCATCCTCGGAGGCGCGGTGGCTTACGAGACGCACCTGCCCTTTGCGCTCGTGCGCAAGAAGGGCAAGCTGCCGCACAAGACGGTCGCGGCCGATTATGCGTTGGAGTACGGTTCCGCCACGATCGAAATTCACGCCGATGCCTGTGCGCCCGGCGATCGCGTGCTGATCGTCGATGACTTGATCGCGACCGGCGGCACGCTGCAGGCGGCCGCCAACCTGTTTCGTTCGCTCGGGGGCGAGGTCGTCGGCGTGGCCGCAGTCATTGATTTGCCGGAGCTGGGCGGTTCGGCTCGCCTGCGCGCGCACGGCCTTGAGGTGCACACCTTATGCGAGTTCTCGGAAACGGAATAACCGCGCGCCCTCACTCCTTTTCCCATGAGTCTCACAATCTGGTGCAATGCGAAGTTCTCCGAAGCGGATACCCAATTATTGATCGAGGGTACCCGCGGCCATAATTTAGTCTTCTCCGCCCAAGCGTCGACCTCCGTACTCGATGCTGGAAAACCGGATCCCGATCTGCCCAAAGCGGACATCGCATTTGGTCAGCCGGAGGTCGGGCAGTGCCTCGCGTGTTCGAAGCTGAAGTGGGTGGAAGTGACCACTGCCGGATACACGCTCTATGATACGCCGGAATTTCGGGAAGGGTTTCGCGCGCGCGGCGCGATTTTTTCCAACGTCTCGGACGTCTTTGCCGATCCATGCGCGCAGCATGTGCTCGCCATGATGCTGGCGTTTGGCCGCCGCCTGCTGCCCTCGTATCGCGACCAGCTCACCGACCAGTCGTGGCATTACGCGAAGCGCCGCTACGACTCGCGGCTTCTCACGGGGCAAACGGTCCTGATGCTGGGCTTCGGCGCGATCGGCCGGCGGCTGGCGGCGTTGCTCGCGCCGTTTGGACTCACGGTGATTGCAGTCCGCCGCCAGACGCGGAGCGAGCCGGGCGTGCGCATCATTCCCGAGGAGCATCTCAGCACGGCCCTCGCGCAGGCGGACCACGTGGTGAACATTCT
>CAYVDZ010000726.1:0-3287 GCA_964450575.1 uncultured Opitutus sp. | reverse complement strand
AAAAGCAGGTATCGTCGGTCTACCCAACGTGGGCAAATCCACTCTCTTCAATGCGCTCACCCGCTCGCGGAAGGCCGAGGCTGCGAACTACCCGTTTTGCACCATCGATCCCAACATCGGCGTTGTGATCGTTCCTGACGAACGGGCCTACGTTCTCCAGAAAATCGCCAGGACGAAAGTCGTGGTCCCGGCGGCCATCGAGTTTGTCGACATCGCCGGTCTCGTCGCCGGCGCCAGCAAAGGCGAAGGCTTGGGCAACCAGTTCCTCGCCAATATCCGGGAGGTCGACGCCATCGTGCAGGTCGTTCGCTGCTTCGAGGACAACGACATCGTCCACACCATGGGCGGAATCGATCCCATTCGCGATATCGAGGTGATCACGACCGAGCTTGTACTCGCTGACCTCGATGCCGTTTCCAAACGGATCGAGAAAACTCAGAAGAAAGCGAAATCCGGTGACAAGGACGCCCAGGCCGAGGTGGCGTTGCTGCAGAAACTGGAACCGCATCTCAACTCGGGCAAGACGGCCAACACGCTCGTCGCCACCGATGATGAGAAGTCGATGATGAAGCTGTTTCAGCTTCTCACCGCCAAACCCGTCCTCTTCGCGTGCAACGTCGCCGAGAACGACCTCGCCACCGCCGAGCAAAATCCCTTCGTCAAACAGGTCGCCGAATTCGTTCGCACCCATCACGACGCCGCCTACGTGCCGATCAGCGCAAAAATCGAATCCGAACTGATCGACCTGCCGGCGGAAGAAGCCATGGCCTTTCTCAAGGATCTCGGCGTTGACGATTCCGGAGTGTCGTCCCTGATCCGTGGCACGTACGATCTCCTGGGACTGCAAACCTACTTCACGGCAGGCGAAAAGGAAGTCCGTGCGTGGACGATCAAGCGCGGCTGGAAAGCACCGCAAGCTGCCGGCGTCATCCACACCGACTTCGAGAAGGGTTTTATTAAAGCGGAAATCGTGTCCTATCAGGACCTCACGACTTTGGGCAGCGTCGCGGCCGCCCGTGAAGCCGGCAAGTATCGCCTCGAAGGCAAAGACTACACCTTCGCTGACGGCGACGTCGCCCTCTTCCGTTTCAACACCTGATTCCCAGTGCCTGCGAATGGTCATCGTCAACCCGCCTCCCTCTTCCCCCTCCGCCGGCTGATCTTCCCGCCACGCTAATGCCTTCCGGCGAGCGGTCACCGCGAACGATTGAACCTAAATTCGGCCGTTCAGATTAACCACGGATGATACCGATGACACGGATACAGCGAATTGCAGATCAAGGAGCACCTGACTGCCATCAACCCGCAAGGTGAAGGACTCGAAACGCAGAATGCCTTGGTCATCTTTGTCCAGCGGTGAAATCTGTGGCTTCAACTGCATTGTCCAGGTTAAAGAGCGTTATTGCGCCACCGCAGACGCTCGTCATCGTTTCTAAATCCATGAGCGACGTGCCCGCCAGCCCGACCCGCCCGTACACCTTTCCAGATCTCGCACCCGAGTCCCTCGACTCGTCCATTTTGCGCGTCTTGATGGATACGAGTCCCGACCGGATCTATTTCAAAGACCTCCAGAGCCGATTTGTCCGTAACAATGCCGCGCACGCCCGCTCACTCGGAGCTCATTCCCCCGAGGAATGCGTGGGCAAAACGGACTTCGATTTCTTTTCGCAGGAGCACGCCGAACGCGCCTTCAAAGACGAACACGACATCATCCGCACCGGCACGCCCATCATCTCGCAACTCGAGCGTCTGATCATGCGCGACGGCCGGAAGACCTGGGCGTCCGCCACGAAGATGCCGTGGCGCGACGACCTCGGCAAAATCATCGGCACGTTCGGCCTCACCCGCGATGTCACGGCGACAAAGGAGGCGGAAGAGAAACTGACCGAAGAGCGCAACCTCCT
This sequence comes from uncultured Opitutus sp., assembly GCA_964450575.1. Classification (GTDB taxonomy): domain Bacteria; phylum Verrucomicrobiota; class Verrucomicrobiia; order Opitutales; family Opitutaceae; genus ER46. The sequence continues at coordinate 1,383 of CAYVDZ010000726.1, read as the reverse complement.
CCGCACGATCATCGACCACCTTCCAAGCCGGCTTTACCTGAAGGACCTGAATTACCGCTACGTCCTGAACAACAAAGCGCATCTCACGATGCTCGGGGCCCCCTCGCAAGAGGCCGCGCTCGGTCGCACCACGGTGCATTTTTTTCCAGGGGAACGCGGGGAACAGGCTTTGGCCGACGATCGGGAAGTCCTTCATTCCGGCACCCCCATTCTCAATCACGAGAAGTCCGATTTCGGCCCCGAAGGCGACGTCCACTGGTCGCTCGTCACCAAGGTCCCGCTGCATGACATTCACAACCAGCTGGTCGGGCTCGTCGGTATCAGCCACGACATTACGCGCCGGAAAAAGGCGGAACAGGAACTCCGCCGCCGCACGACCGAGATGGAGACGGATCTCAGAATGGCCCGTCAGGTTCAGGAGGCGTTTCTCAACCGGGCTTATCCCATCTTCCCTCGCGGAGCCGGGCGGGACGCCACCGCCCTGCGCTTCACCCATCGCTATATTCCCACCACCACGCTCGGAGGTGATTTTTTCGCCATCCTGCAGCTCTCCGACAACCGCTGCGGCGTGCTCCTGTGTGACGTGATGGGCCACGGCGTTCGCGCCGGACTCTTAACCGCGCTCATCCGCGGCGTGGTGGAAGAAATGGGCGAACGCGCCAACGATCCCGCGCACGTGCTCGGTGAAGTTAACCACAGCCTGATGCCCATCGTCGAGCAGACGGGCCAGCCCGTGTTTGCCACCGTGTTTTTTGGGGTGATTGATCTGGAGGAGCGGACGCTCTCGTTTGGCAACGCCGGCCACCCGGCGCCCTTTGTCATGCGCGGCACGTCGTCTTCGGTTGAACGATTGGTGGCCGCGGATCCGGAACCGGCGGCCGGACTCCTGGGCGACTTCTGTTACACTGCACGACGCTGCGAATTCCATCCCGGTGACCTTTTCCTCGGCTACACCGACGGCGTGCTCGAGGCGACCGACGCCGAAGGAAACATGTTCGGAGAGGACCGGATGCGCGAACTCCTCGAACGCTGCAGCGGGCGATCCGGCGCCGAGATCAGCGACGAACTGCTCCTTCAGGTGCAAAACCACAGCGGCCAGGCGGTCTTTGAAGACGACGTCTGCCTCGTCGCAATCGAAGCCGCGCGCTAACCCCGGCTCAATTCGTCGCCGTATCCAATCCGTAAGCACGACTTCCGGTCGGCCGTTCCCCGCCGGCGATCTCGCGACAACGTCACTCAATCCGTGACACTTCAGCCCGCGTTTTCCGCAAAAAATCCCGCTTTGTAAGGTCAACCAATCTCCCCGCCTGCGGTGCGGAAATCGCGCTTCGTTCGCAGACTCATCTCGATCGCAAACGTGATCGCTTCGACCATCACCTCGAG